>NZ_JBFAOJ010000167.1:0-9865 GCF_040675205.1 Streptosporangium sp. NPDC049644
TTGGTCATGTCGCTTCGCTCCTGTTCCTGCGGCCCCCGATGGGGCCCGCTCAGGAGAGGATCGGAGCCGCGAACCGGATTTCTACCTGCCCGCCCGGATATTTTTCCGCGACTCGGTTCAACTCGCGCAACTGGCGGCCCGCTGCAGGAGAAACCGCTGCTCAGGGCGGCTGCCGGCCAGACGCGCCGCCTCCCGGTAGGCCGAGGCCGCGGCGGCGGTCTCCCCGGCCTGGTCGAGCAGGTGGGCACGGACGGCCAGCAGTCGATGGTGGCCGGCGAGCACCCCGGATTCCAGCTCGTCCAACAGCGCCAGTCCGGCGTGCGGTCCGTGCGTCATCGCCAGCGCGACCGCCCGGTTGAGGGTGGTGACGGGGTTGGGAAGCAGGCGCTCCAGGATCTCGTACAGCGCCAGGATCTGCCGCCAGTCGGTGGCCTCGGCCGACGGCGCCTCGTCGTGTACCGCCGCGATGGCGGCCTGAACCTGGTACGGGCCGAGCGGGCGAGTCGCCAACGTACGGGTGATGATGCCGGTCCCCTCCGCGATGGCCGCGGTGTCCCAGCGGGACCGGTCCTGCTCCGCCAGCGGCACGAGCGCGCCGTCGGGACCGGTACGCGCCGCGCCGCGCGCCTCGGTCAGCAGCATCAACGCCAGCAGGCCCGCCGTCTCACCGGAGTCGGGTAGCCGCGCGTACAGTCGGCGCACCAGACGCAGGGCCTGTCCGGTGAGGTCGGGCCGGCGCAGATCCGGGCCGGCGCTGGCGCTGTAGCCCTCGTTGAACATCAGGTACAGCACGTGCAGCACGACCTGCAGCCGAGGTCCGTGCTCAGGATCCGGCGGCGGTTCGAACCGCGCTCCGGCCTCCCGCAGGCGCTGCTTGGCCCGTGAGATGCGCTGCCCCATCGTCTTCTCGGGCACCAGGAAGGCCGCCGCTATCTCACCGGTGGTCAGTCCGGCGACCGCCCGCAGCGTGAGCGCCAGCTGCGACGGGGCGGTCAACGCCGGGTGGCAGCACAGGAACAGCAGTTCCAGCAGGTCGTCACGGACCTCCTCGGCGTCCGGCGGTGGTGCGACCAGCGCGTCGCGCGGCGTGGCGTCGAGAGCGGCCCGCTCCCGGCGCTCCCGGGCGCTGTCGGCCCGGACCCGGTCGATGTACCGATTCGCCGCGACCTTGTTGAGCCAGCCCAGCGGGTGGGCCGGGACACCGCCGCGCGGCCAGCCGTCCGCCGCGGCGATCAGCGCCTCCTGCACCGCGTCCTCACAACGGGCGAAGTCCCCGTACCGGCGCACCAGCGAACCGAGCACCTGGGACGCCAGCGACCTCAGCAGCTCCTCGACCGACTCGACCGGCCCGACCGGCTCGTCAGACCTCGGCACTCGCCCAATCACGCCCCATCAGCGGCCACACCTCCAGGCCAGCCCCGCTCGGCAGCCCCGGATAGGCCCGTGCGATCTCCAGCGCCCGCTGCTCATCGTCGACCTCGACCACGAAGTAGGAGCCGACGAACTCCTTCGCCTCGACGTACGGGCCGTCGGTGACGACCGCGTCACCGGCCACCCAGTGAACCGATCGCGGCCGGGGCATCAGTCCCTCGGACTCAAGAAGCTCTCCCGACTCGCGCAACGCGTCGTTGAACCCGTCGACCGCGGTGATCAGGCTCGCCATGTCCTCCGGCGCCAACGCGTTCCAGATCTCCTCATTGCCGTAGATCAGCATCAGGTACTTCATCGCGCCGTCCTTCTCCCCGATATCGGACCGACCCATTGGATTCTGCCAGAGCGGCCCGGCAGGAGAACCGGTCCGACAGGTACGTGTGGATCGGCAGGCCGCGGCCGGCTCCCCCGGGCGGAGAGGTGCTTCAAGACCCGGTGGACGTGCTGCTCGCGGAGGCCGTACGGCCTGGGAGTCCCCCCGTGACTCCCGCCGTCCAGAGCGCCACGCCGATGTAGAGAACCTGCTCGGGGATGCGCTGCCACAGCGGCGACGCCGCCTCTCCCGCTAAGGTCACCCCGGCCAGCGCGGCGTGGATGTTGGCCGGGAGCATGAGCACGAACAGCAGGGCCAGGCAGATCCCGGCCGCCCGCCGGGTGGCCGGGAGTACGAGGCCCACCGCCCCGGCCAGCTCCAGGATGCCGGTCAGGTAGACCATGAGGGCGGGAAACGGGACGAACGGGGGGACCATGGCCACCATGTCGGCGTGGTTCGGCATGAAGGTCACGCCTGGCGGGACGAAGTGAGCGCCGGCCGTCATCACGAGCATGACGGCCAGGCCGTGCGCGGCGCTCACCCGCCAGGTGGCGAAGCGGGCCAGACCGGGCAGCATGCCCAGCAGGCGGAAGCCCAGCGTGGCCACGACGAGAACGATCATGGTCATGGAACTCACCTTCTTCTAGACAACCGGCGATGGTCGTGTCACCGCTCGCCCGCCGGCGGCAGTGGCTCGATCCCTCAATCTTGTCATCGGCAAGATTGAGGGAGATTCGCCATCTTGTCAACGTCAAGATAAGGTGAGTCCGTTACCGGGAGACGATCGAAGCGCGGAGGTGAGGCAGATCGACCAGCCGGTCTACCACCACGGCAATCTGCGGCGCGCCATCATCGACGCCGCCCTTGAGGCCATCGGCGAGTCCGGGCCGGCCGGATGGAGCCTGCGCGAGCTGGCCCGCCGCGCGGGAGTCTCACACGCCGCCCCCGCTCACCACTTCAGCGACAAGACGGGGCTGCTGACCGCCATAGCCGCCGAAGGTTTCGAGGTGTTCGCCGACGTACTGGAGCGAACGGCCGGCGACATCCTGGAGGCCGGCGTCGCCTACATCCGCTTCGCCATCGACCACCGGCCCTACTTCGAGGTGATGTTCCGCCCCGAGCTCTACCGCACCGATGACCCCGGCGTGAGATCCGCACGCGAGCGCGCCTTCCATGTGCTCGTCACCGGCGCCGGCACGATCTCGCCGAACCCGGAACAGGACCGGTTGACCACGATCGCCGCCTGGTCGCTCGCCCACGGCTTCGCCGCCCTGTGGATGAGCGGCGCTCTCCCGGAAAGCGCCCACGACGATCCGGAGATCGTCGCCCGCTCGCTGGTCCGGCTCGTCTTCGGCACAGCGCGGTAGGCGTCGATCCGCTACGACGCGGCGCCGGTGCTGTCCGCGGCACGGGGAGGCCCGGAATGGCGGGCGGTCCTGGCGCGGAGGATCAGGATCGCCCCCGCGAGATAGAGGAGCGCGGCCGCGGCCGCCGGCCACGGGACCAGGTCCGAGTACCGACCCACCTGCTCCTGGCGTGCCGGCAGGCCGGTTTCCGGCGCCAGCAGGCCGAAAAGAAGATAGAGCACCGCGTACGGCCCGAGGCCCAGCACCACGACGGCCCGCACTCCCGCGCTTCCGGCCCGCCACCACACCAGGGCCGCCATGGCCAGCGTGATCACACCGGCCACGGCGTAGCTCCACATGTACCACTGGAGGGTGCTCACCGTTGTCTCCAGGGAGTCGTCCAAGCCGTAGCCGGGCCGGTAGCCGGCCACCAGCTCCCGCTCAAGGGGAGGCAGCAGAACGAGGGCGACCGCCGCGATCACCAGCTCACACCCGGACGCCGCCAGCAGGCACATGACGGCACACCCCGCACGCCGCGCCTTCCATCCCCTCATCGCCACCACCCCTCTCAGAGCGATCATGGAAGAGCCCTCTTGGAAGACGCTTGCGAACCGCTGCCTCAGCCGCCGGCGTAGGTGTCGCCGCCCAGGTCGATCGCGGCGCGCACCGCCTCCGCATGGCTGGAAGTGGTGCGCGGGGCGCGTCCCGCATTTTAGATCGCCGCTCATCATCGAGAGCAGTGCTCTTGACTTGCGCACGCCCAAGAGAGAGCATTGCTCTCATAAAGGAACACTGCTCCGAGGGAGTGTCATGAAGATTCTCTACGCCGGCCCGTCGATCGAGCGCCTGCACGAGGAGTACGCCAAGAAGGGGCGGCTCGACGAGAACGCGCCCGTCAAGTCCTCGACCTCGATCGTCATCGACGCCCCCGCCGAAAAGGTGTGGAAGCTGCTCGCCGACATGAACGGCTGGCCGGAGTGGCGCTCGGACGCGTACGTCGTCGAGCTCGGCGAGATGAAGCCGGACGCGACCTTCCGCTGGAACATCCGGGGATCGGCGATCAGGTCGACCTTCGCCGTGGTGGAGCCGGAGCGGGAACTCACCTGGACCGGTGTCGCGATGGGCTGCATCAAGGCCATCGACCGGATGCGGCTGGACGCGACCGAGAACGGGCGAACTCGCGTGACCATCGAGGAGTCCATGTCCGGCCCCCTGCTGACGCTCTTCTACAGCAGCGCCAAGCTCCGCGAGGGCCACGAGGACATGCTCCACATGCTGAAGACGGCCGCCGAAGGCTAGCGCATCGCGGGGGGTCGCCCCCGGCGACGGCCGTCTCATGCACCGGTTCGCGATACGCCCCCGAGCGAGGTTGCCGATCGTGGTGAACACATCCTTGGACACCCCGCGCCGACAGTGGTTCGCCCATCCGCTTGGCGTCCTCATCGGGTCACGGCAGTGGGCGGCGTCGGCCGGCGCTCTGGAGCGCCGAAAGTAGTTCCCGGGATGGATGGGCACTCACCCGGCAGGTGGACGTCCGGCCGTGCGGTGATGGCTAGCGTGTGATCTTCGTCCCCTCGGCGACATCTGCTCAGCGCATGCGGACGCCATGGGGGCGGGACCGGCACGGGGGTGGGGGTCCGGCACGGGGGCGGGGGCCCGGCGCGTTATCGATCACGTATGCCGAAACTCCTGATCCGGGGATGCGCGCACTCTCTACTCCCATGAAGTCAACACGGAAACGAGAGAACACGAACATGTACAAAAAGGCTCTAGCCGGTGCGATCGTGGCGGTCGCCCTGGCCCCTCTGGCCGCGACCCCTGCCGCAGCGGCGGGAGGCGCGGCCGCGGCAGAGACGGTCACTGTTGTGAAAGCGTCCACCGAGTTCGTACTGGAGGGGAGGAACGTCCAGTTCACCTGCCCGACCAACCAGGTGATGACCTCCAGGGGGCACCACGGAGACGAGAACGGCCTCACCCGGTACGCGTGCAGCCGGGTCCTCGTCAACGGCCAAGAGGTTCAGGTGTCGATGGGAGGCTGGGACCAAGGCAAGAAAGAGAGTGCTTCGACCTTCGTCGCTCCGGAGAACCAGGTCGTCGTCGGCAGGTGGCACGAGGGTGACGAGAACGGCACCACGAGATACCGCACCGCCGCACTGTACTGGCAGGGGAAGCAGATGCGAATCATCTCCCCGATGTGGAGCCAGCTCTATGACGAGAACGACCACGACTGGTACGCGTGGGCGGAGGGCGATAACAAGGTCATGACCGGCCGCGCGCACCGCGGGGACGAGAACGGAGCCACCAACTACCACTACTCCACGGTCGTCCTCGGCAGCTGAGGTCTCATACCTCAATCCCCGGTGCCGCCCTCCGTGAGAACACTCCCGACGGCAGGGCCTCCACCGGGGGCACTTTCCTCGACGTCTTCCGGTTCACCGGCCGGAAGACGTCTTCCCGTATCCGCGCCTTCGGTGAGATGCTCACCGAGTCGTCCGGCCACGACCTGCCATCATGTATCTCCACCGCTCGGGCTCGAACCCGCTGACTCAGCGGGAGCGGTGGTGCGCCCATGCTCGCCCGGCCTCGGCGGCTCGCGTACGGAGATCGCGCTCTTCCTCCGGGCCGAACCGTGCCTTGGAGATCTGGCGCCACTGGCCGATCGGTCGCCGCTCAAGGGCCGAATAGGCTCGGGCGCGTCACTTCATGCCGAGCACATCAGGGAGCCCCATAAGTGGTGATCATCGCTCAGGAGACGTCGTTCGACGAGGCCGAGATGTTCGAGCTCTACGACTCGGTCGGCTGGCACCCGTGGACGCGCGACGTCACCCGGGTATGCCGGAGCCTGGCCAACTCGCACCTGGTCATCACCGCCAGGGACGAGTCGGGCAGGCTGCTCGGCCTGACGCGGACGGTATCCGACGACGAGATCGTCTGCTACGTGCAGGAGTTGCTGGTCAATGCCCGACACCACGGCAAGGGCATCGGCCGCCGACTGCTGGAGCACCTCAAGGACCGGTACGCGCACTGCCGCTACTTCGTCCTCACCACCGACCACGAATCCACCCCCGAAGGCCCCGCGAACCATGCCTTCTACCGCCGCCTCGACCTGATCGAGCACCACGAACAGGGCCTGTCGGCCTTCGGCCTGCGGGTGCGCGACCCCCGGAGCCTCTAGACCCGCCGACCTGTTCTTCGCACGTCGGTACGACTGTCCGCCGCACGGCTGAGGAGATCCCCTCCGGCTCCCTGGAACCTTACAGATGGTCAAGGTCGCGACTTCCGACTTTAGATGAGCGAGGTACGGGGGAACCGTCAGAGATCCTCCAGCGTCGAGAGGAAAACAGATGAAGATGCGGAAGACCGCGATCGCGCTCGCTGCCGGTCTTGCGGTCGCCGGCACGCTGTGGACGGGCGGCGCCGCCGGCGCACAGACAACGGCCCCGGCCCGGGTGCTCGGCCCGTCATGCTCGGTCCTGGGATGCTCATCGGTGGTGAACGACAGCAACACAGTGGCGACGGCTCTTCGGAACTGGTGCCTCAGTACTGGCAGTACGGGCACCTTGACGACCACCAGACCGGCATGCGGAACCCAGTCGACCTACCTCCTCGGCTCGAAGGGCTCGCACACCCCGTGGGACCAGGACTGGGACGTCCTTCAGGTGGACGCGGGCTGGTGTTACTACGTGAAATTCACCTTGCCCGGCCAACCCGACAACTACACCCGGTACGACCGGAGGGGTAAGTCGGCCGGTTGGGTCAAGGTCGAGGACTTTTCGGATGCCCACGTGCTGGGCCAGTCGCAGACTTCTTGCCCGTGATCATCCGGGCATGAGACACGTCTGTTTCTCGCAGTCGGGATAGGTCCCTCCCCGTCTCCTCGGCGGCCTGGGCCAGGTCGCGGCAGATCGGGCCCTCTCCACACGCCCTCACCGGCGTGTGGGGCACCGAGGACGGCGGCGGCCGGCGTGGCCGCATCGACCGCACACTGCGGAAGGTGCCCGCGCCGGTCGCCGGGAGCGAGCACGAGCCACGGCCGCCGCGACGAAACCCCACCGGTGCGGCCCTGGTGCCTGCAGAGGACTCCATCGGGCAGCAGCGCCGACGCTCGGCCATGACGGCTCGCTGGGCGGCGAACAAGCCGCCGTCTCCACGGCGGTCAGTCCCGTTCTCGCCTGCTGATCAGGGAGTCCGTCCGGGCACAAGTAATCTCCAAGGGGGCACGCCCATCCTGCGGGGCATGTACAACACATGCGGGGCCCTGAAGCATGACCGACGAGGCTAGGCCCGGCAAAGAGGCGTGGTGGCATGTCCCGCTGGCTGTGCTGGTCGGCGTCGGGACTCCGCTCTTCTTGGTGACGAACTTGGTTTTGGTCGTGGTGGACGCGTCCCAACCGTGCGTGTCACCGCCCAAGGGCACCTGGCCGCCGACCGCCGCCCACACCGAGACCTTCATCGATTTACCGCTCACTGCGGCTGACATGCCTCGGATCTTCCCCCACCCGGATGAGAAGTCCGTCATCGTCGCGGTCTACCAGACGCCCGGCGAGAAAAAGGTCCAGGTGTGGCGGCGCTCCCCGGAACACACAGACCCGGCCGCCTCGCTCGACGAGGAACTGCAGCAGTCCGGCAGCACGATAGTCAAGGCCAACCCGGGCGCCAGAGGCATCGATGCCTGCGCCGAGGGAATCGTGGCGGTGCCGACCGCTCCGCCCGGTGGTGCGGCGGCCTGCTACCCGTCCCAGTTCAACGACGCGAAGACCCACATCTACGAGTCGGGGGCGGTGTGTCTTTTCTTCGACCGGTGGTCCGGGGCGAAACTGGAGGGACCGGACATGACCGTGAGCGAGCTGGCCAAGCTGATGTCCCGCCTGCGACCCGCCATCCAAGTCCCGCGCCCCCTGTGACCGCATCCCTCGGCCGTCGCACAGAGTACCGATCCCCACCGGAGCCTCCTGGAGGACTTTCTCCCGCCGTGAGCCCGGCATCGCGAGACCTTTTCTTCGACCGGTGGTCCGGGGCGAAGGTACGGCCAGCAGCCTCAACCGCCTCCCGCCAGGCCGGGCCGCAGGCGAGCCCTCTCTGCCAGGCTGGTGTGGCACATAAGGACAAGCAGATCTTAAGCGGAACGAGTAGGGCGAGAACAGGACCTTCTTCACCGTGACGTTGAGCATGACCGACCTGACCGGCACGGCGGGGCATGATGAGCCGGTGGGCACTTCCTCCAACGCATCCGGCTCGGATCGGCCATGAGATTCCTCATCGTCGGTGGCAGTGGTTTTCTCGGCGGCGAACTCGTTCGGCAGTGTCTGGTGGCCGAGCATGAGGTGGCTGCGACCTACCTGACCCGTCCAGGAGAGGCCGCGGGTGTCGAGTGGTCGCCGCTCGATGTGCGCCGACGAGACGACGTCGACGCGCTGATCGACGCGTTTCAGCCGGAGGTGGTCGTCAACGCCGCATACCTGCAGTCAGACTGGGCGACCACGGCGACCGGAGCCGTGAACGTGGCTCTCGCCGTCGCTGCGGCAGGTGGGCGCCTGGTCCATGTGTCCAGCGACACGGTCTTCTCCGGTGCCGCGATTCGCTATGACGAGACGTGCCTCCCCGACCCGATCTCCCCGTACGGTGCGGCCAAGGCCGCCGCCGAGACAGCGGTGGGCGCGATCGCGCCGACCTCGGTGATAGCCCGGACATCCCTGATCATCGGCGACGGTGGTTCTCCGCACGAGGCACTGGTGCATTCACTGGCCACCGGCAGGGCGAGTGGAATGCTGTTCACCGACGACGTGCGATGTCCGGTGCATGTCGTCGATCTCGCCGCGGCGCTCCTCGAACTTGCCGTATCCGAGTATCACGGTGTCCACCATGTCGCCGGCACCGATGCGATCAGCCGGTACGAACTGGGGCTGCTCATCGCCCGACGCGATGGACTCGACGCCGACCAACTGCCTTCAGGTCGGCGAGCGGACACCAACGTGCCCGGCCCGATAGATGTGCGCCTGGAGTGCGGCATGACCCAGCGACGACTTCGGACCAGGCTGCGTGGCGCGCGGCGGTTTCTGCAGTGACGTTTCCATCGCCGACGTCTGACGTCGCGGAGTGCGCCGGACCCGCCAACCCTGTTTTCCACGTGGCCGATCTTCAGCGGAGTGGGCTTGATCCGTTTTGACGGGCATCCGGCCTCCTCGGCCAGTGCGACATGGCAGGAGTTCGGCCACCGTTCCGACGTGAGGAGCCGTACCGGCGGCCGGGAGACTCAAACGGGCAGGTCCCAGCCCGACCCGCGGGGCTCTCCCAGCCAGACACGCTGACGCTCCCCGCTCACGGTGAGCCCGTACGCCGACTGGTGCGGAGATCCCGCCCCCTGCCAGGCCAGGACGGCATCCTCGACCGCGTCCCACAACCGCAGCGGACCGTGCTGGCGAACCGTCCACCCACCCACCTCTGGCCGGGTGGTGGCCTGCGAACCGGTCGCCACGTCCAGCAGGGCGACCTCCTCACCACCACCCAGCTTCACCGCCGACGGCGCGGCCAGCTGTCCCGCGAACAGCCCGGCCGGATCGTCCAGGACGCGCGGATCCACCCGGCTCGCCCTGCCGTCCCCGATCCCGAGAAGGGGGGACGACATCGGGGGCGGGCCGTGAGGGCGGGCGGTCATGAAGTAGACATCGTCCTCCAGGAACCGTCCGCTCGCCGTACCGTCGTCGGCGACGGTGAGGTGCGCGAACGCGGCCCCGCCCATCCACCCGGAAAGAGGTGCGGTGATCGTGCCTCCGTC
>NZ_JBFAOJ010000168.1:0-9813 GCF_040675205.1 Streptosporangium sp. NPDC049644
ACAAACGATGCTAAAGTGACTATTGAGGCGATTACCTCTTAATAGTCACCGGATTACGGGTGGCCTTCTCAAACACCACCTCTCTGGGCGTGACCTCGCCACCCTGCAACTGGACGCGAAGTTCGGCCGGATCCTGGCCGCCTACGGCGGAGTGTTCGTCGCCGGATCCCTGGCCTGGGGCATCGTGGTGGACGGCTTCCGGCCCGACCGGTGGGACGTGATCGGAGCGCTGGTCTGCCTGGCTGGGGTCCTGGTCATCATGTACGCGCCTCGCACCTGACCTCGGGCTTGGCCTGCCGCTACCGAGGCAGACGGGCGGTCGTCATCGAGCCGGTCATCTGGGGAGTTTGGCGGTGCGTTCGGGATGGGCGGTGGTGACGTAGTGGAGGGCGGTCTTCTCGGTGAGACCGAACAGCCGCATCAGCTTGAGGGGGGCGGCGCTTTCGGACGCCTCGTTGAAGATGCGGTCTCGGCGCAGGCCCTCCAGGGTCAGCCCTCGGGGAACGGCTCTGCGGAGGAGGCTGATGCTGACGGCCGGGTGGTCGGGGTCGACCACGCTCTTCTGACTGACCAGCAGGTGAGGATTGAGCGAGGCGGGCCATCGTTGGTGGCGGTAGGTCAACCAGTCGGCGGCGAGGTGGTGGGTGAGGGCTTCCAGGTAGAGGGTGTGCCGCAGGAGGCCGCGAGGTACTTCGAGGGTCCCGCGAGAGAAGTCGAGGTTCACGGT
This sequence comes from Streptosporangium sp. NPDC049644, assembly GCF_040675205.1. Classification (NCBI taxonomy): domain Bacteria; kingdom Bacillati; phylum Actinomycetota; class Actinomycetes; order Streptosporangiales; family Streptosporangiaceae; genus Streptosporangium; species Streptosporangium sp. NPDC049644. Next base: position 728 of record NZ_JBFAOJ010000168.1, read on the forward strand.
GCAGGAAGGCGATCTCGTGTCCGGGCAAGGCATGGATAGCGGCCAGCGCGATGACCAGGCGCCCAAACGGAGTCTTGGCTTCCTCCAGCAGCCCAGCCAGGAGATCGGAAGGGACGGATCTGGGGACGCCCTTGAGGTCGCCCACCGGTAGGTCCCGGGCAGGGGCGCGGAAGATCACCTGCTCGCGCTTCAGCGCCTGGAACAAACTGCGCAAAGCGATGGCGAGTCCTCTGCAGGCAGAGCCGACCAGGCCATTCAGGGCCATCTCGGCATCGGCTGAGGTGATCTCTCTGAGCGTGGTCACGCCGGTGATGGTCCACGCGATAAGGGCGGGCTGGAGGGTGAAGAGGTAGCGGCGGATGCCATCGTACCCGCGGGGCTCGGCTTCGCGGCGTCCTTGGCCGCGCAGGACCGTCACCCAGGTGGCCATTTCGCTCGCGAGGGGATCCGGCAGGGCGGCGAGCGTGGTCTCGATCCACACCTGGTTCGCGTCTTGGTGTAGGTCGGGATCCTCCACGAGCAGGCCATGGTCACGGAGGAACTTGCAGACGGGCGCAGCCGCGAGGTTCGCATCCAGCTCGGCCAGGTCGTACACATCGCGTTCGAAGAAGGTCATCTCGGCGCCGAGCCAGTACACGAGATAGGTGAGGGGTCGGATGTTCTCCGTGTAGTCGGGCCGGCTCTCTCGCCGGTAGCGGGAGAACTCCTCCACCAGGTGTTGGGCGGCTCCCGTCAGCGGAAGTTCCTTGAAAGGCAGGTCCCTCAGCCGGACCAGCAGCGGCGTCCAGTCGCGCCGGATCGCGAACAGCGACTCTTGCCCCCAGCAGAGGTGCAGCGCGAGCCGCTCCTTGCCGTGGATCGGGGCTGGTTCATCGCCCACCGTGAACGCCGGCATCGGCCCGCCCTTGCCGATCGGCAGGTCGATCACCAACTGCGTGGCCCGTCTTGTGGCGGGCCGGGCTTCGTCGAGCAGACGGTACGGGTGGCAGCCACGGCAGCGGCTGGCCCGTACCGCGAGGCTGTCCCGACCGCAACGGCGGCACTGACCTGGTGGATTCCTCTCGCGCCAATGTCGGCACGGGTTGCAGCGGGACCCCCGCCAGCCAGCGGCGATTCAAGCCAGGCAGTCCTGGCACTGGCGCGGGGCGAGGGCGGAGGCGCCAAAACGGCGGCGTAGGGCGTGCGGGAGGTCCGGCCGATCTTGGAGAGCCACAGCGGCTCGGGGGCCGCATCAGTGGGAGGGGCCGTGGTCTTCTCGGCCATCCTGCTGGGTGGCGCTGCCTTCGCAGGTGCCGTGACACTTCTACTTGCGATCTTTTACGCACTCAAGCTGCTGTGAAAAACGCCTGAGCCCCTGTGGGCCGACCGGGCACCGGCCGGAATCTGACATGCTCTGCAGTGCTCCCCACGGGTCCGCGTGAAATGAGGCGCTCTGCTTCCGGTGCCGAACTTGATCAAAACTTTTTTGATCAAGTTCGGCACCGTCCTGGGCCGTCTCCCCGCCGAATCTCCGCCCGGGCCGTCCGTGCTCAGGCGACCTCGACCAGCTGCCCGGCGTCGTCCAGCGGGCGCAGCTCGTCGGCGTAGCTGACCGAGACGCGGCGCATCACGCCGCTGTCGCTGATCGAGTACTGGCCGAGGCGCCAGAGCGGCGGCGAGTAGGCGTGGATCGAGACGCTGCCGTGCACCGCGCCGTTCAGCCGGTGGATGTGGTCGGGGCCGAAGGAGAAGGACTCTCCCTCGGAGATCACGGTCTCCAGATGCTCGCCGCCGATCCGGGGGTTGCACTCCAGCAGCGTCCCGGCCACCACCCGGACCGCGCCGGAGGAGGTGTCGTGGTCGTGCCAGCCGGTGTCGTCCTCGGGCCGCCAGCACAGCAGCCAGACGTCGACGTGGGAGTCACGGTAGAGGGAGGCGTAGTGGCGGCCCCCCTGCTCGGGGAACTCGACCTGGTCCTCCCACCGCGAGGGGTCGGCGGCCAGCTCGTTGACCAGGTCGAGCAGCTCGCGCCGGTCGAGGACGCGGGCGGGCAGGGTCTCGTAGCTCATGAGGACTCACCGCCGCCGCTGTGCACTCGGGTGGCGCTCTCAGCGCTCGGGGCCGTCGTCGCCGGGAGCGCACAGCTCTCGCGGCCCTGGGACTGGTTCACTGACGCGACTCCTTCCGGTTCAACAGACGGTTGGGATTGGTGACCGCGATGGCGTGCCAGGCGGCGTCGCCGAGCCCGGGGTCCGGGGCGGTGGCATAGGGCTGGTCGGAACCGCTGACCACGACGTCGACACCGAGCTCGCGGATGATCGCGTCGATGGCGCGCGGACCGTAGGAGGAGGTCTCCAGGAAGACGCCGGGGTCGACCTGCCCCCGGCCCTCCCCGCCGCGGTTGGCCAGGCGCTCGGAGTGCAGCGGGGCCAGCCCGGCGAGCAGCGAGAAGCAGACCCGCAGGCGGGGGTGGCGGGCCCGGCCGAAGGCGGCGAAGGCGTACCAGGCGGCGTGCATCTGCTGCACGTACGGCACGACGGCGGGCCACCAGCCGGGCACCCCGGCTCCCTCGGGTTCCTCGGCCTCCGGGGCGGGGCCGGGGTGCACGAAGAGCGGCAGGTCGCGCTCGGTGAGCGCGTCGAGCAGTGGGGCGACCCCGGCCAGGCCGGCGGCGTCGCGCACGGCGGTCGCGGGCAGCTGGAGCCCGGCGAACCCTCGCCCCGCATGCCGGGTGTCGAGGCTTTCGGCGAGTCTGCCCGGATCGATCTCGCTGAGGCAGGTCGCCGCCCAGGCGCCGAACGGCGCGGGCAGGGCCAGGGCGTCCTCGTGGTAGGCGTCGATGATCGGCCAGGCCTCCTCGGGCGGCAGCGACTCGATGCCGAGCGGGCTGGACAGCGACACCAGGGCCAGGGCGAGGTCCGAGTTCAGCGCGAGGCGCGCGGCGAGGTCGTGGTCCGCGGGGTCGACCCGGTAGGGGGGCTCGCCGTCCGTGTGGAGGGTCCAGCCGTCGAGGCGGGGGGCGGCCGTGCGGCGCCTGAGCGCGTCGACGAACGCGGGCGTCCACAGATGCTGGTGAACGTCGACGGTCACGACCGGCCTCCTCCCAGGCTATCGAGGTATTCCCTACCTAGAATATAGGTAACCGCTCCCACCATGCCACATCCAACAGTGACACGGTTCAGTGAACCGTTTCAGTGAACCGTTTCACCCCCTGTTGTGTCAATACCTCCGGAAAGATGTGATCCGCTCCGGAGCGCGCTCCCGGAGGCCCTGAGGAATAGGCTGGTCCGATGCCTCAGCCTCGGAAACGAGCGACCATACGTGAGGTGGCGAAGGCCACCGGCCTGTCACCCGCCGCCGTCTCGTACGCGCTGCGCGGCATGCAGGTCTCGGAGGAGACCATCGAGCGGGTACGCCGGGCCGCGGCCGAGCTCGGCTACGAGGCCGATCCCATCGCCCGTGCGCTGGCCAGCGGCAGAACCGGCATGATCGGCCTGCTCTGCGGCTCGCTGGAGGATCTCTGGCAGCAGGCGCTGGCCGTCGGCATCGGCCGCGCGCTCAAGGACAACGACCGCTACGCCCTGATCCTGGACGCCGCGGGTGACCCCGCCAGGGAGTACACGCTCGCCAGGCAGCTCCGCGACCAGCGGGTGGACGCGCTGATCGTGCAGCCGGTCGACCCCGCGGCACCGCTCTGGGCCGAGCTGTGCGAGGGGCTGCCGGTGGTGTCGATCGGTGACGCGCTGGCCGGGGCGCGCGCCGCGGGCGAGGTCGTCTTCGACAACAGGGCCGGGGTGACCCTGGCCCTGGAACACCTGCGCGAGCGGGGGCACCGGCGCCTGGCCGTCCTCACCTCGACCAGGGCCAGCACCCCCGACAGGCCCGCCGACGTGCACGTCATGGCCGAGGCCGGCCGGCTGGATCTGGACATCGAGCTGGTCACCGCCCCGCATTCGCCGGCCTCCGCCACCAGGGTCGCCGGCGAGATGCTCGACGCCGGGCACCGGGCGTTCTTCTGCTTCGCCGACTCGATCGCCTACGGGGTCTACGCGGCCTCGGCCGAGCGGGGGCTGGTCATCCCGTCGGAGGTGTCGGTGATGGGCTACGACGACCACCCCATGTCGGGACTGCTCACCCCCGGCCTGACCACCGTCGACTGGGACATCGACGGCATCGTCCGCGCCGCCGTCCGGATGGTGGTGGCCGCCGCCGACGGCAACCCGCGCCGCCGCCGCATCGTCCAGGCCCCCCAGCTCCGCGAGCGTGGCTCGGTCGGCTGACCGGCGGGCGGTCAGCGAGGGGCGAGGCCGGGCAGTAGCCCGCGTGCCACGTCGAGGTCGGCGTCCAGCGGGCGGTCGGCCGGCGCGGGATCGAGGGGCAGGTCGCAGGGGACGCCGCGCAGGCGCAGGGTCCGTACGGAGGCCACCAGCTCGCAGGCCAGGACGATCTCCAGCGGCTCGATGGCGGCGAGCGCGGAGCGGGCCGCCTGCGGGGTGAAGCTCGCGTGGTCCTCGGTCCCCAGGGAGAGCACGGCGCCGCCCAGGGTGACGGGGGCGGCCAGATGGCGCAGCTCGGCCAGCGCGGAGTGCGCGACGTATTCGAGGATCATCACCCCGGAGCCGCCGGAGTGCTCGGCGAGGAAGGGGAGCAGCCCCGTATGGGCCGGGTCGTTCAGGGTGGCGAGCCTGGCGGCGCTCATCGTCGCGGTCTGCACGAGCGCGGCCCGCAGGGCGTCGAGGGCGAGCGCGACCCGTGCCGAGTGGAAGTTGCCGTTGTGCCACGCCCGGCCATCGGCGATCAACGGGTTCTCCGGAGCCGCGTTCATCTCCTCGGCGACGGTCCGCTCCGCGTGGCGAAGAGCGTCGAGTGCGGCCCCGTGTACCTGCGGGAAGGCGCGGTAGCCGTACGGGTCCTGCACGCGGCGCGGGCTGGTGACGCCGACCAGGTCGCGCAGCCCGGCCGCGACCGAGGTCTGTTCGGGGCCGCGCTGCACGACGGGGGAGAGCGGTTCCAGCGAGGCCTCGACGGCGAGGAAGGAGCGGGCCGCGACCGCGGTGGCGGCGGACAGCAGGACTCCCAGGCGGTGACAGGCCAGCGCGGCGTCCGCCAGGGTCGCCGCGCCCGAGCTGATGAACGGCAGCGCGTCACCGGCGGCGAGCGCGAACCGGGGTACGGGCTCACCGGCCCGCGTTCCGGGAGCGGGGCTTTCGGCCAGTGCGTCTTCGGGCTGTGCGTTCTTCTCGGTTCGTACGCCCTCGGCGGGAGGTCTCCAGGCGAGTTCGCCCACCAGGCAGAGCGCGGTGGTGGCCAGGGCGGTGAGGTCGCCGGTGCCGATGGCGCCGTAGGTGCGGATCGGCGGGGTCAGGCCCCGGTTGACGGCGGCGGCGAGCACCGGCAGGAGTGCGGGGTCGACCCCCGAGCCGCCGGCGAGTAGCTGGTTGAGCCGGACGACGAGGGTGGCGCGGGCACGGAACTCCTCGATCCGCGGTCCCGCGCCGCCCGCGTGGCTGCGGAGCAGGTCGAGACCGGCGGCCTCGGTCTCCACGTCCTTGTTGGCGCCCACCCCGGTGGTCCGGCCGTACACCGGCCCTTCGAGCAGGGTGGCCGTCCGCCACGCCGCCCGCGCGCGGGTCGTGGAGCCCAGCGCGACCCCGGAGCCGTGAGCCGCCCGATCGACCTGCTCGCAGGTCAGGTGGGCGCCGTCAAGGAGGACGACCATCGACTCAGTCGCCGACGATCGCGTCGAGGATCAGGTCGAGGATCCAGCTGACCAGGCCGATGACGATCGCGCCCCAGAACGCGGGCCAGAAGCCCTCCACGTGGAAGGGCAGGCTGAGCTCCTTGGCGATCCAGCTGGTCAGCATGAGCAGTCCGGCGTTGACGACCAGGGCGAACAGGCCCAGCGTGAGGATGTAGAAGGCGCAGCCGAGCGTCTTGATGATGGGCTTGAGGACGGCGTTGACGATCCCGAACACCAGGGCGACGGCGAGCAGCGTGCCGATCTCCTTGACGGGGGTCTGCGCGGACACTGTGATGCCGTCCACGAGCCGGGTCGCCGCCCACAGGGCGGCGGCCACCACCAGTATTTTGATGATTATCTTCACGTTTGGGCATCCTCGCATGGATGGTCGGGCGGGCGGCAGATCTGCAGCCCGAAGCGGATATATACGGACACTAGACACTTTGCTGGTCGGCTGAGCGCCTGCTGATCCGATCGATACCGAGCGCCACGGGCACGGTGATCATGGTGGCCGGGGAGGCGGACCGAGTTCCGGCTTCCGGGCAAAGTTTCGCATCCATGACCGGATGCGGTCACGAAAGTGGCGAGATCTTGTCAGGTGCGTCGCCGTCTCGCAAGGAGGACCGCTACCGGATGAGAAAGTCCCAGATGAGAAGTGTGAATCGCCGAGGGGGCCTCATCATGTCGGACGACCGACCATCCAGCGGCCGATCAGGAGATCAGTCCACCGGAGGCGGGACGGAACCCGGAACCCGGCCCGTCCCCAAGCCGGGCCCAAGGCCGGGTCCCGCCCCCAAACCCGGCCCCGGCTCGGCTCCCAAACCCGGCCCCGGCCCCGGTTCGGCTCCCAAACCCGGACCTGTCCCCGGTCCCGGCCCCAAACCCGGTCCCGGCCCCGCTCCCAAGCCTGGTCCTGGCCTCAAGCCTGGCCCTGAGTCCGGCCCAGGCCCGGCTCCCAAGCCTGGCCCCGGTTCGGCTCCCAGGCCCGGACCTGTCCCCGGTCCCGGCCCCAGGCCCGGTCCCACCCCCGCCTCCGGTCCCGGCACCGGCACCGGCGCCGGGAGGACCGCCGCCGCGAACGAGACGCCGGCGCGTGCCGCCGGACGTACGGTGTCGCGGGAGATCCGGCTGGCGTCACGGCCCTCGGGCTGGCCGGTCCCGGAGAACTTCGAGCTGGCCGAGGTCGAGGCTCCCCCTCCGGGGGAGGGGGAGATAGGGGTCCGCAACCTCTTCATGAGCGTCGACCCGTACATGCGGGGACGTATGAACGACGCCGAGTCCTACACCCCGCCCTTCCGGATCGGCGCCCCCCTCGACGGCGGGGCCGTCGGCGAGGTCGTCGTGTCGCGCTCGCCGGACCTCACCCCCGGGGACATCGTCACCCACGGGTACGGCTGGCGCGAGTACGCCGTGCTCGACGCGGGGCAGGCCCGCAAGGTCGAGGAGATCCCGGGCGTCCCGCTCTCCGCCTACCTCGGGGCGCTGGGCATGACCGGCCTCACCGCGTACGTGGGCCTGCTCGACATCGCGCACTTCAAGAAGGGCGAGGCGGTGTTCGTGTCCGGCGCGGCCGGGTCCGTGGGCAGCCTGGTCGGGCAGATCGCCCGGCTGAAGGGCGCCTCGCGGGTGGTGGGCAGCGCCGGGTCGCCGGAGAAGGTCGCGTACCTGATCCATGATCTCGGCTTCGACGCCGCCTTCGACTACCGCGACGGCCGGATCCGCGAGCAACTCGCCGAGGCTGCCCCCGACGGGATCGACGTCTACTTCGACAACGTCGGCGGTGACCAGCTGCAGGCGGCCATCGACGAGCTGAGGATGTACGGCAGGGTCGCGATGTGCGGCGCGATCTCGGTCTACAACGCCACCGAGCCGGTACCGGGCCCGAACAACCTCTTCCTGGCCGTGGGAAAGCGGCTCACCCTGCGTGGATTCATCGTCTCCGACCACCAGGCGCGGCTGCCCGACATGATCGCCGAGCTGGGCGCCTGGCTCCGCGAGGGCAGGCTCGTCTCGACGGAGACCGTCGTCGACGGTCTGGAGAACACCCCTCGGGCGTTCATCGACATGCTCCGCGGCGCCAACACCGGAAAAATGCTGGTCAGGCTGGCGCGCTGACTGCGCGTACCGTCGATCGCGCATGATGGTCGCAATCTCGGGGCAGAAGGGGCGTGAGGGGGTGGGTCTGTTGGAAACGGATGAGCTTGAGTCGCTGTCGGCCCAGGAACTGCATGATCGCGCGGTCCACTACGCCGTGCATCACGGAGATCTCGGCTTTCTGTGGGAGTTGCTCTCCTTGATCCCGGCGGCGGAGGCGTCATCGGGACGCGAGGACGAGACGACCAACGACCTCAGCCGGATCTCGGCCCTGCTCAGTGACGCCATGGTCTCGGGCCACGGGGAGCTGGGTGAGGCGCTGCGCCCGTTCTACATCGAATACCTGTCCAAACATCCCGATGCCTGAGGCGGGTGTCCTCCCTCGGTAGGGTGATCCGCAGATCGAGGAAGGCCGGGGAGGAGCGCCATGGCGCAGGTGAGAGTGGAACGGACCGAGGACGGGTTCGTGGCGCGCAACGACCGCGGAGCCGAGGTCGCCATGGGCAGCGGTGACGAGCAGGGCACTTTCACCCCGGTCGAACTGCTGCTCGCGGCGCTCGGCGGCTGCAACATCGTCACCGTGGAGCCGCTGACGGCCCAGCGCGGCCACCGCATGGTCCGCCTGGCGATGACCGTTCAGGCGGAGAAGATCGAGGCGAGCAGGCTGGGGCCGATCACCATCAGCTACGACGTGGAGCTGCCCGAGGGCGACGAGAAGGCCGCCGAGGTGCTCCGCGCGGTGGCCCACCGCGTCGAGGAGAGGTACTGCACGGTGAGCCGGGCGCTGCGGGAGAAGACCGAGGTCGGCCTCGAACTCCCCTGACCCTGACCCGGACCGGCCGGCTCCCGGTCCGAGCTCGAACCGGGGAGATCGGTCCCCGGTCCAAGTCCGAAACAGGCCGATCTACCGGAGGAAAGCCGGATTTTCGGGTATCCGGCGGGGATTGACGGAGGCTTCGGTGATACCGGGTCAAGGTTGGGTGTAGGCGCAAAATCAACCTTTGGATGACGCGCCCGTTACATTTAGCCAGGTAGTGTTATGGCAGGTCAAGGGGTCTGCGAAGCCCGGGGGGAGCGTTGCAGAGACTTTTCACCGGATAAAGAACGCGAGGGGGATCGCGTTCCTGAGCGGAGCCGCCGGAGTCTTGGGGGAGACGATGGCAAAGCCCGCGAGGAGATCGGGGCCGGACAGTCCCCCAACTGCCCGGCCACCCGCGCCCACCGGAGACCAAGCCGGAAGATCGCGCCATGTGGGATGCGATGCACCGCGCGT
>NZ_JBFAOJ010000169.1:0-2177 GCF_040675205.1 Streptosporangium sp. NPDC049644
CAGGGGCAGGAGAATCAGCAGGGCGATCAGCACCACCGCGACCACCAGAGCGACACTCACGCCGACACGTCCAGATCTGCCGGGTTGGCGCCGTACTCCTCAGGAGTGATCCACCGACCGTCCGAGGTGGGGTAGCGCCAGCCCCAGCCGGCCACCGCTACGGGCACGTCTGCGGGGTCGATGCCGGTGTGGACGAGGTAGCCGAGCCGGTAGGCCGCGGTACGGTTTTTCTCGGTCCAGCCGTGGCAGCCGGTCGTGCCGGAACCGCAGAACAAGATCAGGTTTTCGGCGGAGTTCTCGCCACCTCGCCCGCGCGGGATCCGGTGATGGATCGAGTCCTCATCCCGAGGAACCGCGACACCGCAGCGGACACACACCTTGTCTCGGCCCTCGACCTGAGCGCGGAGCTTGTCCGAGGGGCCGGTGTCCTTCGTCGGGAACTTCAGGTGCCACCCGTTGCGGCACCGCTCCACACCCATCGGCAGGACGCGGGACACCCCGAGCGACACGATCCGATCCAGACGCCGGCGGGCCTCAGCCTCATTCGCGAACGTCTCCCTGCTGCAGCAGGGCTGCTGCACACGGGTCTTCATCGGCCACCGCCACGGTAGGTGTCATAGATGGCCTTGGCATTGACGTTGAGGGACCGCATCAGCTCGACCTGGGCTTTGACCTGCCAGGCGTAGTCCACGGCGTTGGCCCGCACGATCTTCGCCTCACGCAACTCCCAGTACTCCTCGGAGATACGGACCGCGAACCAGTCGTCCAACTGCTTTTGGCTCACCTGGCCGGCGCGGCGCCCCACCTCAGGGGCTTGCTCCCGCATCAGCAGGATCGTGCGCGCCTCCAGATAGCGCCGCTCAGCGCTCAGTTCCGCTTCGCGGGCACGTTTCACCGCAAGCTGGGAGCGGCCCAACTCGTTGTTCAGCCGTCTCAGGAACACGTCGGTGTCCACGGGGGTAAGGACGACGTCCTCGGAGAGGAACTCGAAGCTGCCCGACTCAGCACGCTGGAAGACATCGGTCACGACTCACCGCCCGCGGCGCCCTCGATCGCGGGCCAGATCAGCTCTGTGATGGACAGCTCTCCGGACTGCCAGGCGGCGGCGATCTGGTCGCGACCGTTCGGCTTGCCCTTCTTCGCGGTCTCGAACGTCAGGGCGAACGCGCCGGTCGGGTCGGACTTCACGGTCTCGGAGACCTTCATGACCTCACCGGTCGTCTCGGAGACCAGCTCCCCTGACTCGTTGACTTCGGCCAGCAGCTTCGCCCGGTAAGCGGGGCGGACCTTCTGCCGCATCAGGTCCGGGTGGAGCTTACGGACGTAGGCGATCACGTCCGGACGCGACAGGGCCGACGGCGAAACCTCGGACTCGATCTCCTCCGGGCTGTTCGCCAGCACCCACTTCAGCAGTGCAGCCTCATCAACGCGGACACTCTCCTGGCCGGCCTTGATGGAGACCTTCCCCACCGCGGCGCCCGAGGGAAGAGCCACCTCGATCTGTGTCGCACCACCCGCACGAGCCACCGCGAACAACTGCTCAGCCTCACCGCGGGCGTCGGCCAGCGACTTGCTCACCCGCTTCGACAAGGCATCCAGGACCGCGACCCGGAGCGCGGCCTCACGCGGCGTCATCGGTGGCCTCCGGCGCCCCAGCCATGGCCTGACGCAGCGCCGCCGCAAGAGCAGCCGCAGGGTCGTCGGCCTTCGTCAGCGGGTCCAGCGCCTCGATGAGCTGCGACGCCTGAGCGTTCGTCAGCTCCTTGGTGGACGACACCTGCACGCCGATCAGCGCGCCGATCGTCATCAGCCCCTCATCGCGGCCAGCGACCCCGAGCGTCGCGAACTGGGCGGCAAGGCGGGACAGCAGAGCCTTCGTGACGAGCTGCTCGCCCGGGTCCTTCACGGTGGGCCAACCCTGGTCGTCGGACGGCCCGTACTGCGTCTGCCGCTCCGCTTCTCGGGTGCGTACGTCCAGCGAGGTAGCGATGCCCCTCTTGGTGTCGGCCGCGAATGCCGCGACCAGGGCGCGACCCCACGCAGACGTCTCAGCGTTCATCAGCTCCGAGTTGCGAGTGAAGTTCGTGATGCCCGGGAACGGCTCCCACGCGATCCCGATGCCGGGCCTGGGGTCGTCCGGGGTGCGGTAGAACGCGGCGGCGTAGACGATGAACGTC
>NZ_JBFAOJ010000169.1:2273-5949 GCF_040675205.1 Streptosporangium sp. NPDC049644
CTCTTGTAAGGGGTGGTGGGGTCAAGCGGCTGGAGGATGCCCTCGGGGTGCTTCTTGCGGGCCTCAACGATCCGCGTCGCGACCTCGTTGTAGTCGGAGTTGATCGCCATCAGGTGCGCTTCTCCTGCTCGTAGTTCTCGTTGTCTTCGTCGGTCATCTCGTCCTCGGCGGGGTTCCGCGGGTCACGAGCGACCGGGAGCGGCTCGTCTTGGGCGAGGTAGGCGCTCATGGCGTCCTCCCAGCCGTCCATCACTGCTCCACCTCGTCCGCGTCGTGCTCAGCGGAGGCGAGGACCGCGTCAGGGAAGTCCGCCAGGTTGAGCGCCAGCTCCAGCAGTGGGATCAGCGCCCGATGCGTGAGCACCTGCGTCTGCGTTTCCCGAGCCGCTGCGGGGATCGCCTGGTAGCGGTGCGCCCACGCCCCGACGAGCTGCGTCCAGTACTCGCCGCGACGGAACGCGTAGTGCCGCCTATCGGAGGAACCGATGGGGCGGAACGCGAGGATCACGTCTACGTCGCCGCCGGGGCGGGCGTGCTTGGCTTCGATCGACCACACGCCCCGGTTGGTGTCGAGGCTCCGCCCGTACTCGTTGAGGATCACCGGCTCTCACCGCCCTGCGGGGAGTCGCCGCGCAGCAGCGCGTCCACAGCCGAGCTCGGGATCCGACGGTGGCCTCCTGGCGTGCGGATCGACTCGATTCGACCCGCGTTCGCCCAACGGGTCACAGTTTTGGGGTCAACCCTCATGAGGATGGCGACCTCGCCAGGGGTGAGCAGGCGGTCGCCATCGGCAGACCGGTCGGCCTTACGGCGGTTAGCGGCGCTCATGCCACCTCACCGCCCTGCACAGCAGCGGACCGCGCACGGTCGTACTCGGCGATGCCCCACACGATCGCGTGGCAGGCCCACAGGAACGACCAGTCGTAGTCCTTGAGCTGCCAATCATGGGTGTCGTGAAAGCGGAAAACCTCTCCTCTTTCGTCACCTCCAGGCCAGAACTCGAAGCCGTTCAATGCAGCGAGCGCGCCGTACTCGTTCTCGGTGTTGTACTCGGCGAAGAAGGCGTTGACCTTCTCGTTCCACGCCTCGGTGACGCCGGGGTAGTGCCGCTCGGCTTTCCTGAGTTCGTCGGCGACCTGCTGGTTGAACAGGTCCGGCGAGAACGTCTTCACGCTGTCGCGGCTCGCGACGACCTTCTCGTCCCAGTACGTGGGGTTGGGGGCGCCCTGCCAAGCGGACGCTCGGAAGAACCCGAACACGTCCTCGGCGCAGGAGAAAACGTAGCCGTCGATGTCTCCAGTGATCGACAGCTTGCCGGGCCATGTGACCAGGTCGAACCAGTAGGTGCCACGCTTCGGATTCCGGAACCTCAGGTGCCTGTACAGGCCGTCGTCGTGCTTGATCTCCATGACGTGGTTGGCGGTCTCGCGCTTGAAGCGCTCCGCGATCTTCTCCTCAGACATGGGCGGGCTCCTCGGTCTGCTCAGGAAGGGAGAGGGCGGGAACGAGCGGAAGACCAGCGAGGAGCAGCGCACCGAACAGCACCGAGTCGGTGGCCCGGTCGTACCAGTCGCCCAGCAGCGAGATCAGGTCGTCCAGCGGCGTGTCAGCGGCGTCCAGCCACGGCGCGACGGTCGCGAGCAGGCGACGAGCCGCACCCACCATCGCGACCTCCGCCGGGCTCCACAGCGCCTCGGGGTCCTCGCTCAGGTACCGCCACGCGTCGGGCTCCAGCCCGGCGGCGACAGCGATGGCACCTAGCCCGCACACCGGCCCGGTGGTGCCTCCGTAGTCGGCGAACGCCCGTCCGCGGTCGACGAGCACGCCGATGGCGGCGTTGAGGATGTTCTCGGAGGTCTTCACGCGACCACCGCCGCAGCCTGCTCACGGATCAGGGCGGCCGCCGCACTAAACCCGACGGTGTGCGAGGCGTTCAGGGGGCGGAGCTTGGCCTCCAGGGCGAGGTGGAGCCGGTGTATCTCCGAACGGCGCTCCTGCGAAAGCGAGAGGTAGTCCTGCTGCTCCAGCACGGCGATCCGCCGGGCGAGGGCGATGCACTCGGGGTGGTCCGGGGCGAGGACGGTGCGGGCGGCCATCAGGACTGGCCCCCGTCCTGGGGCTCGTCGCGCAGCAGCGCCGTCAGCGGGGCGATGGCCACCTCGGTCTGCGCGTCGTGGCTGTCGATGACGCCGTACAGCTCGGCCAGTTCGGGGCACTCGTCGCTGACCGGGGACCAGGTCCATTCGTCCGGCTCGATGCCGCCGAGCGACGACTCGCCCAGCCGGTAGGCGAATGCCCTCGCGTCGACCCAGTCGGCGACCGGCAGGATCGGCGACCATCTGGTGACGTCGCCGTACACCGCCTGTCCGTCCGGGGTGGTGCTGAGCTGCTCGCGCTCGCCGATCAGCACGACCCAGGACTGCGCGAGGGTCGAGCCGTCGGGCACGAGCAGGTCGAGCATGAGGCGCGGCAAGCGCACGGTGATCGGGGAGTCGCTCATGCCTGGCCCCCGTCCTGGGCGCCAGCCGACACGAGCGCGTCCTGCTCCATGTCCTCGATCGAGGCGACCGCCTCGCTGAAGCGGTCCCTCGTGACCGACGCGGCGAGGGCCGCCTCGTGTGCGGCATCCCGCGCCTCCTCGGCGTCCGGACCGTCCTCGGCGAGGCCGATCGACACCGCGAGCGCGGCGTCGAACAGGTGCTGCATGGCCTCCTGCAGGTGGCCGAGCACGATCCGCCGCTCGCCGGGGGCGATGGGCAGCGTCGTCAGGCGCTTCGCGAACGCCGCGAGCTCCTCGGCCGTCATCACGGCGACCGACGGGGAAGCCGCCGGCGCGTGGGTGATACTGGTCATTGATCTGCCTGCTCTCTCTTTGATGTCTCGTGAGCGGGTGGGTCTCGCGGGTCCTGGTCGGTCGCACGGCCAGGCCCGCACTTAGGTCAGGGGGAGACGGCCTCACGGTCGGCCTCGCGGTCCAGCCGGCGAAGCTCCTCAGCGCGGCGGAAAACGCCGATCACCAGGTACGCGGCGCCGTGCTCCTGCATCTCGTGGGGGCTCAACGGGGCGCTCATGATGCGATGTCCGGCATCGCTCTGCCGCGGAGCCGGTGCACGGGCAGACCGCGGTCACGCAGCGGTGTGACCCCGCCCGGGGTCGGCGGGGGAAGCGCCCGGGGTGTCCGGGGCGCCCGGCTCTTACGTCGAGGCGCTGGCTCGGGGGCGGCGGCTGGCTGCTGGGGTTCGGGGCGACGCTCGTGCATGGCGAGGATCTCGGCGACGTGCTCGTGCGTGAACCCGTACTTGTTGCCGATGCGGGTGTGGGGGATCTTCTTGGCCCGGCATTGGGCTTCGATCCAGGACACCTTGCAGATTGGCCCGATGAGTTCAGCGAGCTCGTGCTTGTCGATGACCAGGGCCATCAGGCCCCCCGGCGGGCGGGCTGAGCGGTCACGGTCTTGATCTCGTCGAGGTTCTCGCGGGAGAAGCGGTAAAGCTTTCCGACCCTGTGGTGGCTGATCCGTCCCTCGCGGGCCTCTTTAACAAGCCAGAACCGCGAGAGGTTGACGATCTCCGCGGCCTGTTCGGGCGTGTAGAGCAGCGTCTCGACCTCGGGAGGGGGCTCCGCCGGGGGCTCGACGCTGTGAGGTGCTTCGTGCATGTGAGGGACGCTACTAGGTT
>NZ_JBFAOJ010000169.1:6044-9709 GCF_040675205.1 Streptosporangium sp. NPDC049644
ATACTAGGTTTGACTACGCAACGCAACGCTACGCAATGGAAAACTCGTCAAAACCACGGCGAGGCGTCTACAGTCAGGGCTGACAGAGCGACAGGGAGAAGGAACGACCTCCCCGCCGACAGGAGCAGGCCCACCATGGACGAGACACCCCGCACGCCCGAGGACCGGGCGCGCCTCGCCCGCGAGGTCAAGAAGCGCCGCCTGCAATTGGAGATGGCCCAAACTCAACTGGAGGCTGCCGGCGGCCCCTCCGTCAGCTTCGTCAGCAAGGTTGAGTCCCGAAAGCCTGTCCCATATGACGGCATCAGCATCGTTCGCCTGGAGCGGGCACTCCAGTGGGAGGAAGGAAGCGTCGCCGCCATCCTGGACGGCGGACGGCCTACACCCATCAATGTGTCCGCAATTACGCCGGAAATGGTGACCGCTAAGGCCGTAATTCCCCAGCCAGCCAAAACACCCCTCGAATCTCTGAACGAATCAGCGATGGTGGAGGCGATTTTGGCCATGGCGCGCGAGCAGGCCAAGCTGGCGGATGAGATCAAAAAGCTCCAGCAGCAGGTGGACGATCTACATCGGAGCCGCGACCAGCAGGATCACGGCGATCCCGACAATCGTGCATCCGCCTGAGATGCCCACAGCAAACACATTTTTGGCATGTAAGGGTGCGCTAAGCGGACAAGAGTAACGGGACGGTTACAAACGCTTGGGTGGGTGGTGAAAGTTTGAATCATCCCGTTTTATAGGGAGACCAAAATCCTTGTGGCGAGGGTACGAAATTGCGCTTTCTGCGCACATCGGCAGGAGGTGGAGCAGTGCCATTCCCCGACCCCAGCCTCGACTCAGACCTCGCTCGACTCACAGACCGCGCCCTGACCGCAGCGGCTAAGAGCACCCTGGCCGACATCCACAGCGCCGCCACGGCGATGGAACAGCGAGGCCAGGCACTCCTCGCAATACACGCAGCACTCCAGCACGAACTCAACTGCTTAACCCCGCCGCCAGAGTTCGTCGCTGCGCTCCGGCGCCCCTGCGGCGCACCGTGTCTGGTGCGTCTCGCCATCTATGGGCGACGAGCCCGTGTCGTCGTCCACCCGATCGGCATACCTTCCCCTATCCGCGAGGCAGCAGCGTGGCAGTCGCTCACCGCGTATTTTCGCGACCGGGGCATGGCCGCGTGAGCGCCGATGTACACGGGTTCGAGCATGCCGCGCTGGAGCCCGAGATCGGCGTCATCGAGATCGACCCCGCCACCGGCGAGCATCCTGTGGTGGTCGTCAACACCGCACAGCCACACCGCAGAGCCATCCAGGCGATCAAGGCGTGGCGCGAGCGCCTAGTGTTGCCTGCGCCTCTTTTGGCGCTCATCGACTTGGCCAAGGAGTACCGCCTCGGCATGGTCGTCAGTGCTGGCGCCGCAGCGGTTGTGACCGCCACCTCGGTCTCGGTCGTAGCGATTCCGTCCCCTGACCGCCCGCCACCGGCGGTGATCGCCACCACTCGGTTGGAGGCGATCCAAACGAGTAACCACATCACTCCGTTCACGGCTGCCCGCGCGCCCACAGCGCCTCCTATCTCGCCCACAGGGCGTCCTGCGGCGCGCCGCCCTGCCGTCCCGGCGCGCACCCCTCGCCCTTCTTCCAGCCCAGCGACTACTCCCGGCCCTACACCGACCTCAACGTCCGAGCCCGCCAAGTTGCCGGCGCCAGCTGCCCGCCCGCAAGCCACTACTTCGCCTTCACCCCTACCCTCCCCCCTCGGCGAGGAACGATCCGAACAGGGAGAGCAGGAGGGCACACCTAAGCCGTCTCCCCAGAAGCCAACGCTGCTGCCGCCGATCGATATCGACGTTCCCCTCATCGATGAGGACCCGCTCGTAGACGCTGTGTGTGGACTGCTGCCGATCGGATGCCCCATCGGCTGACCAACTCATACCGGGAGGAACTAACCCCATGTCCCTCACCACCCACTACCCCATCAGAGACCTCTGATGGGGTACGCCGAGCAGCGCGGCAAACTCTGGCGGGCCCGCTGGAAGCTCCCATCCGGGAAGCTCGACGGCATGTCAGGGTTCCTGACCCAGAAAGCGGCGAGGAACTACGCCAACGACCAGGAAGCGAAGATCCGGGCAGGCAACTACGTCGACCCGCGGGCCGGCCAGATCCTCGTCAACACATGGATCGACACCTGGTTCCGATCCCTGGACCTGGAAGAGAGCACGCTGGAGAACTACCGGTTCCTACTGGAAACGTGTGTGCGGCCGTTCTTCGCTGAGCGGACTCTCGCCTCCCTCTCCGCAGAGGAGATCAACGAGTGGGAACGGGATCTCGTCAAGGTGTACGACTACTCCAAGGCCACGGCGAAGGCGGCCCGGTCCCGGCTGGGGACGGCGCTCGCCGCCGCGGTGCCGTCCCGGATCCCGACTAACCCGGCCGCCCGGCCGCGGGCGTCGGGTAAACGGGCGGATCGGCGGGTGCAGCGGGTGCTGCAGAAGCGGCGGGCGTACGCCACCCCGTTGGAGATCGTGCTCATCGCCGAGCGGCTCGGCATCATGGCCGGGCCAGCCGTGTTCGTGCAGACGGTGTTCGCTGGGTTCACCGGGGCACGCTGGTCGGAGATCCTCGGGACCGCCCCTGATTGCGTGCGTGGCGCCGAACTCGACCTGGACTGGAAGCTCTACGAACTCAACGGGCATTTCTACCGCGGCAGACCCAAGGACGGGTCGATTCGGACGATCGACGTCCCGCCGTTCCTACAGTCCCTGCTGCAGCGGCACCTGGAGGACGAGGCGACGACCACCCGGTGCACGTGCTCGGAGGACGCTCCGGAGCCGTACTGCTCAGGCGGGCAGTACGTGTTCCTCGGCCCGGACGGAGGCCACCCGCGGCGCAGCACGTTCTCCAGACGGTTTCTGAGGCCCGCAGCGGACGGCGCCTACCCGGGGCAGCGGGGCAAGCCTGCGACGCCTGTGGTGGCGAGTCTCGCGGCCAGCTGGCCTGGGCTCCCCCTGCCTGCCAGTGGCAGCTTCCGTGGGTTCCAGCCGGGCCAGGCCCGGGCATCGGGGGTGAACTCCCGGTCGACGAGGGCGGCGCTGGTCGAGTACGGCGTCGCCCAGGGGACGTCAGTGGAGGAACTGGCGGGGCTGACGCGTGAGCAGCTGCTGGATCGGTTCGTCCGTAGCGCTTACGTGTCCCGGGATTCAGCGCTGGTGTCGTGGTTGCCGATCATGCGGGGGTTGACCATGCATGGGTTCCGGCATGGTCACGAGACGATGATGGCCGAGGATCGGATCGCAGAGGCGTTGCGGGATGAGCGGATGGGACACATCGGCGATGGGACGATGCGTGCGCACTACACGCATGTGACCGATCCGATGCGGGGTGAGCTCCTGGAGGCGTTGCAGCGGCGGTGGGAGACTGCGCTCATGGAGCGGGTGGAGCTGGAGCGGCATTGGGGCGGGGTGATGCCTGCGGGGTCGGCGTTGCCTCTGCTGGAGGAGTTGCTGCAGCCGTTCCGGGATGCCGCCGTTTCCAAGATCGGCTCCCATTTCGCTCCCAAAATCGGACAACGGCGGGAGCGGAAGAGGCCGATCCCCGTGAGGATCGGCCTCTGACCTGCGGTCGGGGTGACAGGATTTGAACCTGCGACCCCCTGCTCCCAAAGCAGGT
>NZ_JBFAOJ010000170.1:0-9700 GCF_040675205.1 Streptosporangium sp. NPDC049644
ACAGTCCTCCGCCTTGTGCGTATCTCATGATGTCGGTGTACCCGGCAATCAAGGCACGTCAGAACCTACGACACCACGAGTTCAACCTCAGTAGGCAGGCGGCAGAGACTGCAGAGCGTCAAATGGTGGTTTGTGATGAGATGGACAGGCGTCAGCCGGTGTTTCCACTGATTGACGAAGGAAGGCTACCTGCCATTGGGCCGCGCTTTCGTGACGTAGCCGGTGGGCGCCAGGTTGTCGATGCTGTTGAGTCTGCCCATCGTGGCCAATGCCGTTGCGCCGAACTGTTCTGAGTGACCAACTGGGTGACAATGACCACGGACGGAGCCGGACAACAGTGGACGGTCGTGGACTGTACGCCCAGGTCAGGGCTGGTATCCGCCCTGGTCGCGCCCCCGCTCTGATCGCCTTACAAGCGAGATGTCACTGGTTCGAACCCAGTAGTGCCCACCAAAATGGCTCTGACCTGCGTTAAATAGGCCAGAGCCTTTCGTGGTTTTGGGCGGGTGTCGGGACTGCGGTGCTTGGTGATCGCTCGCCATCCTGGCTTGCCGTCAGCTTCGCAGATGCCAACGAGCCTGAGGACGCGGCGAACGTGGCGTCACGGATGCTGGACATGTCGCTCGACCTCACCACTCAACGCGCCCGCGTGGTCCTGGTCCGGCTCAAGCCCTACGCCGATGTTCTCCAAATGCGCGAGCTGCTGACTCGCTCCACACGTTTAAGATCTCCACAGCAAGGGAGAAGGGACTTTTGTGACGTTGGCGATACGCTGAGTTGCCAAAGCTCCTCTTGGATCAGCATAAGAAATTTATTATGCTGGAGTGAACTGGCAGATAGTGATCGTTCCAGAGGTCCGGGACTGGCTTCACGAGCTACGGAAGGCGGATCGGCAGACGCTCCTGCTGATCGCTGCGGCCTTGGATCGGGTCGCCGAGGAGGGGCCCGGTTTGGGGCGGCCCTTGGTGGACACGCTTCAAGGATCGACCATCCGTAACCTCAAGGAGCTGAGACCTGGATCCAGCGGGCGGAGCGAGGTGCGGCTTCTCTTCGTTTTCGACCCCTGGCGTCAAGCAGTGTTCCTGGTCGCTGGAGACAAGTCCGGCGACTGGAGCGGTTGGTATGACGTGGCGATCAAAACAGCAGAGGCGCGTTTTGCCCGATACCTCAAAGAGGGGGAGCAATGAGCGATCAGGTGGTGACATGGGAGGAACTGCGTGCTGAGCTTGTCCAGCCCGGCGATGAGCAGGAGGTCGCTCAACTCCGCGATGGGCTCGTAGCTCGCCAACGTGCCTACCAACTCGCTGAAGCCAGACGCAAGCTCGGCCTACGGCAGGAGGATGTCGCTCAGGCGATGGGCGTGTCACAGGCCCGCATCTCACAGATCGAGAGCGGAGTGATCAGCGAAGTGGCCACCCTGGCTGCTTACGTAACGGCGCTCGGTGGTCAGCTCAAGATCGTGGCCGACTTCGGCGACTCGGCCATGGTGCTCGACACGCCTCGCGGTCGTCGTACGGGGTGATCTTGCCCATGATGGATGCCGTAGTTCCGGTGTTCTTCTCTCCCTTGCGGGCTTTCGTGTTGCTGTCGCGCGGTCTGACCGCGTTTCGTAGCTGAGTGACCAACTGGGTGACAACGACCCCGGATGGGGCCGGACAACGATAGGCGGCCATGGACCGTACGCACAGGTCAGGGTCAATGTCGGCTCTGGTCAGGCCCCTGCTCGGATTGCCTGCTCAGCGAGATTCTGACACGCTGCGACGGCACGCAGGCCTGGAAACTCGCGCTTCACCTGTTCTGGCTTGCCGTCGCCTTCGCAGACGCTGACGAGCCCGAGGAGGTGGCGAACGCGGCGTCACGGATGCTGGACATGTCCGCCGACCTCACCGGCGACCGCACTACTCGACGTGCCCGCTTGGTCCTGGTCCGGCTCAAGTCCTACGCCGATGTTCCCCAAGTGCGCGAGCTGCTGACTCGCTCCCCGATGAGCGTCTGACCTCTCTGCCTGTCACTGCGGCCGACCGCATGGGCGCGAAACCGGTCACCGGTCACGAACCGCGGCACCGAGGAATCGTGTGCTCAGCATGTCCTCGGAGAAGGAGAGGCCGGTGATCTTTTTCGCCAGGGCGAAGGATCGTGGGAAGGGGGCATCGATGCCGGGCCCCTTCCAGAACAGGCCGACTTCGTGCATCTTGCCGATCAAGCGGTCTGGATCACTGCCCCAACGTGTACCAGGAACCAACTGATCGAAGCATGTGATTTGTTCACCGTCGACCGCGTAGACGAAATAGTCCGAGGCATGGATGTTGCGATAGACCGACACGACCTCGGTCGACTGGGAGAGGCTACGCAGTAGGGGCCCGTTAAGGCCGATCGATCCAGTCCAGAGCTGGATCAGCACGGTCCAGCCGTTCACCCCCAGCGCGCCCACGTAGCTGGTGCGCATGTTGTCGGAGTCGATGTACTCCATCGTTCGTTCCTGGTGCTTTTCAAAGGTCACCTCTTCGATCTTGCTGCTGTCCGAACCAAGACGCATCAACGCCTCGCGAGGGCTGAGGGACCGGGCGAAGGTGACACAGGAGACGTGATGGAACGGGCCGTGCTTTGCAAGCCAGCCGAATTCTTCGTGCGAGTCCGTCACCGTATCTCCCTTGATCGCTTACGTGCGATGATGGCAGCCGTACCGACAGGGACAGCGTTGCTCGCAGCGCCTCGGAAGACGTAAGCCTGAGTGACCAACTGGGTGACAACGACCACGGACGGGGCTGAACGCTGGTGGACGGCCAGAGACCGTAGCCGCAGGTTAGGGCCGATATCGGTCCTGGTCGCAGACCCGCTCGGATCGCCTTACAAGCGAGATGTCACTGATTCGACCCCAGTAGTGCCCACCAGCCAGAACGCCCCGTATCCGATCTTCGGAACGGGGCGTGAGTGACTAAGGGGTCGCGCAGATAGACGCAGACTCCCCTGGCAGAAAGTCTTCCGTCGCCTCGGCCGGCTGCTACGGGACGCCGCGCCATCGTCGCGATCCAGGCTACGGCAGGGACGGTCTCTCGGACGCGCCGGATCTAGTGGCCCGGAGGAAGCGGGCGCCCCACTCCTGGACGTGCGCGGCGAACTCCGGCGGCCCCAGCACCTCGAACTCGGCGCCCACGTTGCCCAGCGCCTGGGTCGGCCAATCAAGGGAGGTCGAGGTCATGGTGAGCCGGCAGGTGTCGTGGTCGAGTGGTTCGATGGTGCCCCACTGACCGACCACCTGCCGTACCCGGGTCGCAGGGGCGTGGACGAGCGTCTCGACCCGATACGGGGCCGGGGCGTCGCTCGCCGCCTGGACGAAGGCCGCGGCGTCCTCGGCCGGGAATGGACGCGGCCGAAATCGCATGCTGGTCCCGGCCGGCTCGGTCAGCCGGTCGAGGCGGAAGCTGCGCCAGTCGTGCCGGGTCAGGTCGTAGGCGACCAGGTACCAATGCCCGCCGAGGGCGACCACGCGGTACGGCTCGACCTCGCGGTCGGTGGGTGCGGAGCCTCTGGCCGTGTAACCGAACCGCAGCCGCTCCTGGTCCCGGCAAGCCTGGGCGACCGCGGTGAGCACCCCCGCCGCGACGACCGGCCCGGGCGCGGCGACGGAGAGGGTCATCGCCCGCAGGGCGTCCACCCTGGCCCGCAGCCGGGGCGGCAGGACCCGTACCACCTTGGTGAGCGCGCGCAGCGACGCCTCCTGCATCCCGGCGATGCCGCTCTGTGCGGCGTCGCCGATGCCCACCGCGAGGGCTACTGCTTCCTCGTCGTCCAGCAGCAGCGGCGGCAGGACGGCGCCGGGCGCGAGCTGGTAGCCGCCGTCGGTGCCCCGGGCCGCGCCGACCGGGTAGCCGAGCTCACGCAGCCGGTCAACGTCGCGGCGCAGGGTCCGCTCGGATACTCCGAGCCGCTCGGCCAGTTCCGTGCCGGGCCAGTGGCGGTGGGTCTGCAGCAGCGAGAGCAGTCGGAGAGTCCGTGAGCTGGTGTTCGCCATACCGCCATCCTCGCTCGACTTCCGGTCAAAAAGTGACCGGAAGCCTCTTTAGGGTCGATTTCGCAGGCCGTACCGAGATAAGGACCAAGAAATGATCACCCGTGAGATCCAGCTGGCCGCACAGATCGTCGGCATCCCCACGCTCGACCACTTCACTGTCGCCACGACCGAGGTGGACGGCGAGGTTGTAGTGCGGGCTGACCAGGTAGGGCTCGCCGCGACCTACCTGGAGTTGATGCGCGCGGACTGCACCATCCCGGTACCGGCCTGGCAGCCGGGCCGGCGGGTGGGCGTGGCCGCCATCGGCACCGTCGTCCGGTCCGACAGCCCCGAGCTCGCGGTCGGCGACCTGGTCCAGTCGATGACCGGCTGGAGCGAGTACTCGGCGGGCCCAGCCGCCCAGTACGTCAAGCTTGATCCCATCGCGGACCCCGGCTACTACCTCGGTCAGGGGCCGACCGCCTACTACGGGATGGCCGACGTGGCGGGTGTCGGCGAGGGCGACGTGGTGTTCGTCTCCGGCGCGGCGGGCGGGGTCGGCTCGCTGGCCGGGCAGATCGCCAAGTGCCTGGGCGCGGCGCGGGTGATCGGCAGCGCCGGCAGCCCGGCCAAGGTCGACTATCTGGTGGATGAGCTCGGCTACGACGCCGCGTTCGACTATCACGACGGTTCGCCGGTCGACCGGCTCCGCGAGCTCGCACCCGAGGGCATTTCGGTGTTCTTCGACGTCGTGGGCGGCGAGCAGTATCAGGCCGCGCTGCAGACGGCCAGGCCCGGCTCCCGCTTCGCGCTGTGCGGCTCGCTGTCCAGCCAGCTCGGCGGTGCGGCGGAGCGCTTCCCCGAGCCCGATCACGCCGCGGCCCAGGCCCGGGGCGTCGAGCTGCTGCCGTTCTCCTGCCACCACACCACCGACCAGATCGCCGCCTGGCGGGAACACTTCAGCACCTGGCTGGGCGAGGGTTGCTTCGTCTACCCGCAGACGGTCATCAAAGGCGGGATCGAGGACGTGCCGCAGGCGTTCCTGTCTCTGCTCCAGGGGTCCTACCGGGGCAATGTCTCGGTGCGGCTGTCGTGACGACCCTCTCGAACAGGGCCCTGAACCGGGCCCTGCTGGGCCGCCAGTTTTTGCTGGCCCGCACCGATCACACCCCGCTGGAGGTGATCGGGTGCCTGGTCGCGCTGCAGGCACAAGAGCCCAACTGGCCCTACGTCGGGCTGTGGAGCAGGATCCACGGCTTCACCCACTCCCAGCTCACCACACTGCTGCAGGACCGGAAGGTGGTCCGCTCCGGCCTGCTCCGCAGCACCCAGCACCTCGCCGCGGCCGATGACTTTCGCCGGCTGCGGCCGCTGCTGCAGCCCGTGCTCGACCGCACCGCCCGCTCGGCGTACTTCGCCCGCAACAGCGCGGGCCTGGACCCCGCCTCGCTGGTCGCCACCGGGCTTGAGCTGCTGGCGGGCGGAACGACACCGCGAAAGGAACTGGCCCGACGGCTGGCCGAACGCCACCCAGGCCGCGACGGGCGCATCCTCGCCGGAGAGGTTGAGCTCAGAGCCCCCCTCATCCACAGCCCGGCCACCGGCACATGGGGCTCCTGGGGCACCCGGTCGGCCGTCTCCGTCACGCCCGCCGAGACCTGGCTCGGCCGGCCCATGGCCCCGGTGACCGCCAAGGACCTGATCCGCCGCTATCTGGCAGCGTTCGGCCCAGCCGGGACCATGGACGTACAGGCCTGGTCCGGGCTGACCCGCCTCGGCGAGATCGTCTCCGACATGCGCGCCGAACTGCGCCACTACCACGACTCCGACGGCAGGGAACTGATCGACCTGGCCGACGCGGAACTGCCCGATCCCGACACGCCCGCGCCCGTGCGACTGCTGCCTGCCTTCGACAACGCCCTGCTCGGCCACGCCGACCGGACTCGCATCATCAGCCACGAGGACCGAAAGCACGTGATGCCCGGCCAGGCACAGGTACGGCCCACCTTCCTCGTGGACGGCCACGTGCACGGAAGCTGGTCCCTCGAAGGCGTCACCCTGCGCCTCACTCCGTTCCGCCTGCTGTCCGCGATCGATCGGGCGGCCTTGGAGCAGGAGGCGGAGCGCCTGCTGCCGTTCGTGGGAGGCGAGAATGTGTCCTACAGCAGCCCGATCGCGATCAGGTCGTCCTGAGCATCCACCCCGGCATCGACCGGGACCCCAGCCAGGCAAGGTAAGCACAGGTCAACAGGGCACAAGCTGCGGCGTCATCGCAATCGCCCAGGAGTTCCCGAACTCCACGTTGGCGGTTTCGCGGCCAACGCCGGGCAGCGTGACCAGGTTCTCCGACGTCGGGTACTTCGCGAATAAGAAGGCATCAGCGCGGATAGGTAGGGACTTACGGGCGTCGCCTCGGGCGGTTGTCCCAGCGGTGAGTTGTCCAGGATCGTCGGATGAGGCTGTGGACGGTGATGATCGCGTCCGCGAAGTCGAAGAAGGCGTCGATCACGATGGCGCGGCGTTCGTAGCAGCGGGCCAGGCGGCAGAAGGCGTTCTGCCAGGCGTGGGTGCGCTCGACGTGCCAGCGCTGGCTTGCCCGGACCGGGCCTTCTCGCCCTTGTGGGCTATCCGGCCGCGCAGGCCATGCTCATTGAGCAGGGCGCGGGTTCGGGACGTGCCCGGCATCGAGGCGCGCTTCGGAGACGAGCACATCGCGATGAGCGTTTTCCGCTTCGACTCCGAGATGCTCGTGACCCCGCACCTGGCCAAGCTCGTCGGCTATGACTCGCCGATGATGCACCTGCGCCGCCACCAGGACGACGGGCTGTTCGACCGGTTCAGGTACCACGCCTCAGAGCTGTGGAGCAACAGCCGGGATGTGTGGGCGGAGGAGCCCAACCAGCGCACGGAGAGCACCAGTTCTGGGTGACAACGGCCACGGACGGGGCTGGTCCCGATGCTTCACCGCGGTTTCGTACGTTGACCTGGGACCGCGTCGCCTGGGCACGTGCTCGCGCCGGAGAGGCCCAGTCGGCGCTGAGAGCGCTGAGCGAGGCGAGTGCGGTCCTGGCAAGCACGTCCGGAGCCGACAAAGACGTCCCCCCAGGTGCGTGAGCTGCTGACCCGCTATCCCAAAGCGCCTGCGCCTGCCGGCAGACCGGTCTCCATACAGACCTGCCGATCAGTCATCCAGGGGTTCCTCGCCGGGAAAGCACGGTTCCAGCATCTCTGGGGAGAAGTGGAGACCGGTGATCCTGCTCGCCAGGGCGAACGACCTCTCGATCGGGAAGTCGATGCACGAGCCGTCTAGGTCGATGTCGTAGTCGGGGTCCAGACCGACCTCGCGCATCTCCTCGACGAAACGGTCCGGATCGGTGCCCGATCGATCGTCCGGGAGTACCGGGTCAAACTGGACGACCGGCTCGCCGTCGACGATGTAGGCGAAGGTGTCCGAGGCGTAGTCGTGGCGGCAGACCGACACGACCTCGGTCCCCTGTGAGATCGGGATGTATATCTGTGGGTCGACGGCGATCTGCCATCCTCCTGGTTCGACGACCAGGGTCCAGTCGCCGATCTTCGCGGTGCCGATGTAGTCGGCCGCGTCGTCCCCCGTGCTCTCCGCCGAGCGCTCGTCTGGTTCGTCGACCGCCACCGCCTCTTCCGTGGTGCTCCCGTTCACGCGAAATCGGCGGAGGACCTCCTTCGGAGCAAGACCTCGGACGAAGGACACACAGTAGATCTCATCCAATTCTTCGCAGTCGGAGAGCCAGCGGAATTCCCCGGGGCACTCTGTCATCGTCACTCCTTCGATCATGTGAGCGGCATGATTGCAGCCTTCGCCGACAGAAGGGGTTCGGAGGTCCGATTGGTGAAGGAACGTCGGTGGACGACCTCGGCCCAGGGATGTCTTCTGGGTGACAACGACCACGTGTCGATCTGAAACCGACAGACATGGTTAACACTGGGACCTTAGCGGGAGGCTTCACCCTCTGTAGTCACATTCAGTTCTGAGGGAAGGCTGTTCGGCGTGTCGCGATGAGCTCGGTGCTTCGGTCAGTGGCAGCGCATGTCGAACCCGGCTTCGTGGCCTCCGTCGAAGAATTCCACGATGACGTCCTTGAACCCGTCCCGCCATGATCCACTCGGATTGATGTAGACGGCGCCGGAGAGCTCACTACCTGCGACACCCTCGATCGCGGCGGATTCGTAGTAACGCACGATCTCGGCCTCGGGCAGCTTGGTGAGCAGGGGCATGCGGACCAGATAGTCGCAATGATTGCCGTTGCCCGACTGAAGACCGACCGTGCCTTGCACCGCTGCCCCGAGATCATGCTCCGTGTCGGGCGGGAGCGCGAGCATGCTCACCCGTTCCTCCAGCCGGGCCAGCTTCTCATCGTTCTGCCACTCGGGGATCTTGAAAATGACGTAGGCGACGATCGGAGCGAGGAGCGCCAGGCACACGAAGAACGGCCACCTGCTCCGCTGCTTCGGTAACGCCCCCGGGACCGTTTCGGTGAGCACCATGCCATCCTCCAGAACGCTCATCGGGCGATCACCATTCAACAACACGGACTGCTGATTGTGCCGATGCTGAGAGCTCGGGCGACGGACGATCCGGGCCTGCCTGGTGAGATTGCGCCCATGCCTTCAGGTCGGCACGGATCGTGGCCGTGTCGCTGATCGGCTGATCGTTAGCGAGCTTGCTGCCCCACCCCCGACGCGGGCAACTCGCAGCGAGCAGGTCAGAATGTCATTTCAGATGATCGCCCAATCGTGCGGCGGATGCTGGGCATACCCAGGCCCACGATGCTTGTGCGGGCAGCCGCTTCCCTCATGACCTGGAGCTTCTGATCGGCGGCGGCGAAGGTGGTCTCGATCGCGGCGACTTCGCCGAGCCGGCCTTGTTGCTTGGCCTCGGCGAGGCGGTCGATGAGATTGGCGTGGATCTCTTCGAGCCGGGACTTCTGAGCTGGGTCAACGCGAAGGAAGGGGCATCTGACGCAAGCGTTTTCATGCGCGCAAGGGGGTCCATAGTCGCGGCCGCATACTCCAAGCCCGACTTTCCGCAGCTCGAAGTTTCTCTGCACTTTGTCAAGCGCTGGCCTGGCGGATGGGTCTGCCATCCTGTGCGAGTGAGCGAGAACAATTCGGCGCGGAACCCTGAGCTTGACTGGGTGCGGGTGGTGTTCGACCTTGAACCCGTGAACGGGTGGCCTCCTGCGCGGACCGAGCGTTTGTGGGCGGTCAAGGTCGGCGACGATCGCGCCCGGCTGGGCAATACCCCTTTCTTCGCCCGTGGCTTTGCGCTCGACGATGTTGTCGTGGTCGCGCCCGACGAGGACGGGGTGCTGTGGGTGAAGCAGGCCGTGGAGTACTCCGACAACTGCACGATTCGGATCATCCCAGCGGAAGGTGGCCGTCGAGTCGATGTGCGGCAGACGGTGCTGGACGCCTTTGCGCCGTTCGGGGTTGAGGGCGAGGGGATTGAGCAGTTCGGAGTGGTCGCGCTGAACGTTCCGGCTGCTGCTGACATTTCTGCGGTGAAGCGATTCGTGATTCAAGGTGCGGAAGAGGGCCGGTGGCACTACGAAGAGGGCTGCGTCACTCCAAGGTGGCGGAACCTGTCAATTTAATCAAGGCAGTTGAGCTGGGCTAATTCTGTGTCGGCTGTTCTGGCGTGTCCTTCTGCTCGTTCGTGTCGTCGTTCTT
>NZ_JBFAOJ010000171.1:0-9547 GCF_040675205.1 Streptosporangium sp. NPDC049644
GAAGTAGGCCGCGACCAGGAGGACGAGAGCGAACACGCCGATGATGATCGTTAACACCGGCTGGTCGGATGCGAAGGTGGTGATTTGATCGATGGAGGGAATCACTTCCGACCGCCCTTCGCCTGCCGGGCGAACTCGGCGTCACAGGCGACGCGCACACTATCGGGCTCCCCGCCGGGCCAGCCGATGGGCGGCCGGGGGCGGCGGGTACCGATCAGGGGAAGGTTGTCCGGGTCCGGACTGGCGGGTGCGGAGGGGCCGGTCGTGCCGCTACGGTTCTTCATTGGTTCGGGGCTCCAAGTTCGAGTTGGGGCTTCGTGCCTTGTAGAAGCCCCGCTGGCTGGCAGGCCGGCGGGGTCTTCTGCGTTTCAGGGGGTGGGCTGGTCGTCTGCTTCGCAGAGGAGCTCGTCGACGAGAAGCTGCACCATGCCAGGGTTCCGCTCCGCCCAGAGAAGGAAGTCCTGGATCATGGCTTCGGCCTGCTCGGGGAAGCCGAACGGGTTGGGCGGGGTGGTGTCCCAGTCGCTGTCCGGGCCGAGCCGGTAGACAACGGTGGCGTCGTCTTTGTTGCCGAGCACTCGCTGGATGGAGCGCAGGTGCCGGGCGAGGCTTTCAGCTTCGGCTTCGCTGTCGGGGCTGGTGGCCACGGCGGGGTGGTGGCTGTGGTTCGGGGTCCAGCGCACTCCGAACTGGATGTTTGCCGTCGGGGCGTCAGCGAGCACTTCTGTGGGTGCGTCGGCTAGGCCGTCGGGGTCGGTGCTCATAGCTTCCTCCGGGTGGTCGACAAGGCGGGGTTGTGGTGGGTGGCCTCGCACCCCTCCGTGCGAGGCCACCGCCCTCCCGGGGCAGGCGTACTGCCTCGGGAGGGGTTGTGCTCCGGCCGCCGCCACCCCTTTGGCAGAGGCGGCCGGGAGATCAGGGGGGCGGGGTGTGCGGGCCGTAGCCGAGCCCCCATGGGCCGGTGGTCGCCGGACACTCCCCGGGGCCGAGGTTGCCCTTCGCGGTGCCCCAGAACCGGCCGTACAGCGTCGTCATCCACTCCAGAGGCAACCCGCACTTCTGGCAGACAAAGGGGCCGAAGTGCGGCTCGGGAGGGGGCGCTGTCACAACGGAGCCGCCCTCGCTGCTCGCTCCTGCTGCTCGGTCAGGAGCTCGCGCAGGTCGTCTGCGGCGCCGGCGTCCACCATGCGGTTGCACCCGGCACGGCCCTGCCCCTCGGTGACTGGGATGCGGCGGGTGGCGTACCAGTGGCCGCGGTCGCTGCGCCAGATCCGCCAGTCGGGGAAATCCGCGGCGAGTCGATCGAGGGTGGCTACCTCGGTGTCGGCGGTCATGACGCTCTGCCGATCCTCCGGACGTGCCCCGGCGTGTGGAGGCATGTCCGGAGGCGGCCAGTGCACCCGCCGGATGTGCGGGGGGTGCACACTGGGAGCGCGACGGCCGACCCTGTGGCGAGGGAGTGGTGTACCCGGCCGCCGCGCCCGCTCTGGGAACTGCAGGTTATCCCTGCCGAGTAGTGCCCGGGCATGCCCGGGCATAGCCGGTTCCGAAAGGGCATGCTAGAGCATGATCCCCTACGGTCCATTCCATGATCGAGTTCGACCCGGACCGGACCGTATGGGCGCAGGTCTACGACCTTCTGCGTGAACGGATCGAGGGGGGCGTCTATAAGGAGCGCCACCCCATCCCGAGCATCGCGCACCTGGAGCAGGAGCTCGGGATTGCCCGGCAGACCGTACGCAAGGTCATCGGCAAGCTCGCCGATGACGGGCTGGTGCGGGTGATCGGCGGCAAGGGTACGTTCGTCCGCCCGCAGGAGGACTGGCAGCAGCCTGAGGAGAAGTAGCGTCACGCCGTCTCCCGGAGTTGCTCTTGGGCCGCGAGCTGCCCGGCGAGGTCTTCGAGTGTGTCGGCGTCGAGGCTGGCGGTGATGCCGGCCTCACGCTGGGCGGGGCTGATGGAGCCAGTGCGGAGCGCCCACCAGCGGCCTACCTCGGACTGCCAGATGATCCAAGCGGGGTAGAGCGCGCGTAACTCGATCTCGGTTACGCGGTCATTCGTGAGGAGCATCATGCGGGTGCCTCACTTCATGTGATCGGGTGCTCTCATGATGCAGCTTCCTCGAAAAACTTTCAAGGGCACAGTTTCAGTGCCACAATTGTCGGAATCGCACCACCGTAAGCCAGCCGTATGATGCGCTCACTCAGCGCACACAGGAGGACACGCGATGACCGGCAGCCCTACCGTGAAACTGCGGCGCCTCAGTGCCGAACTCATCCGGCTCCGCAGGGCAGCAGGGCTGACAGTCGAGGAGGTGACGACCCGACTCGGATGGTCGAAGGGGCGCCTCACCAAGTGGGAGACCAACCAGTGGACCCGGCCTGATCTGGTCCTCATCCGCGCGCTGCTCGACCTGTACGGCGTCACCGACGAACAGGTCCGCGACGCGATCCTCGACCTCGCCCGCCAATCCCGCGAGAAGGGATGGTGGGCCAAGTACAACGACGTCTTCAGGGGATCACTGCCGGGCTTCGAAGCAGAGGCAACCCAGATCCGTACTTACGAGGCATTGTTTATCCCAGGCCTGCTCCAGACCGCCGACTACGCCGCCGCCGTGTTTCGAGCCGGCCAGGTGTTAGACGATGCTTCTGTGAAACGGCGCGTTGAAGTCAGGATTGTCCGGCAGGATGTCCTCAAGCGCGAGAGGCCGCCGGAGCTGTATGCCTTGATCGACGAGGCGGCGCTGCGCAAGATGATCGGTGGCCCCGCAGTGATGGCCGAGCAGCTACGGCACCTGATCGAGGTTGCCGCGGCCCCGCACATAACGATTCAGATTCTTCGAGACTCGATCGGTGCGCACGCTGCGCTACCCGGCCCGTTCACCATCTTGGACTTTGGCACGGAGCTGGATCCCTCGGTGGTGTACTTGGAGACGGCAACGGACTCGCTCCACCTGGAGAAGCCCGAGGAGCTGCAGGCATACACCCGGATCTTTACCCGGGCGGTGGCCTCTTGTGAGTCTCCAGAGGAGTCCGTTAAGTATCTGGCAACACTGGTAGACAGACTGGAGAGAGGCGAGGGCGATGGAACTAACCCCGACTGAGCTCGCCGCGCTCGACTACCGCAAGGCCAGCTTCAGCGGTCCGAACGACAATTGTGTCGAGGTCGCCGAGCTGCCCGGCGGAGGTCGCGCGGTGCGCAACAGCAAGAGGCCGGATGCGGCCACCGTGACCTTCACCACAGCCGAGTGGGACGCCTTCATCAAGGGCGCCAGGGCTGGCGAGTTCGACTAGTTCGACTCGGGAACAGATTCATAACAAATGCCCCCGTCCTTCCGGATGGGGGCATTTGCGTGGAACTAACCCGCCGTCAGTCTACGGGCTGTAACCATGATCAGCACGGGTCGAGAGTGGGAGCGAATTGGGAGTGAGCCACTCCCGGTCAGACCCACTCAGACTCAGTGATCCTTGGCCTATCACACCCCTTGAGCTGCTACTTCTTCCCTATATGCAGGTAATGCCACCGGAAAAACCTGCTTTGGGAGCAGGGGGTCGCAGGTTCAAATCCTGTCACCCCGACCCGTAGTGCCAGGTAAGGGCCGCTTCTGATCATCAGAAGCGGCCTTCCCTGTCCTCTGAGTGTCTAACTGCGTGACTAAGCGTCCGCGTCACCAGGGAAGATGCGATCCATCGCGACCGCGCCACCTTGGAGAACCGGCCGGATCTGCTGGAGGTAGACAGCCTCGGTCACGGCTGTGCTGCTGTGCCCGACGAGCCGGGAGATCTCCTCCAGCGGGATACCACTATCGGAGAGCAGCGAGACGAAGCTGTGCCGCAACTCCCGGGGCGTCCACTCCTTCGGGTCCACGCCTTCCGCCGCCTTGATCGCGTTGCGGAAGTCCCGACGGACATGGGAGGGGTCGAGCGGCGTGCCGACCTTGGAGGCGAATACCAGGCCGTGTTCCTGCCAACGCTTCCCGGCGGTCTCACGCTCTCGCTGCTGCTGGCTCCACTGCCCCTGTAGCGCCTCCACACAGCGCTTGGGCAGCGCGAGAGTCCTCCGGGACTTGCGGGTCTTGGTCTTCCCTCCTGCCCGTACAGAGCGCCACACGGCCATGTATGGCGGCACGGCCGGTGACGCGCCCGGACTGCCCTCCATGTCCACGTGATCCCAAGTGAGCGCGCGAAGCTCTTCGGTCCGTGCTCCGGTGAGCAGTGACAGCACGATGTAGGCGTGCATCCTGGCGTCCTCGGCGGCCTTGAGCACGGCTTCCGCCTGAGCGAGTGTCAGCGCCTTGGACGGGCGGCCCTGCTGCCCCTTGGGGACTGTGCAGAGGTCCACCACGTTTCGCTTGACCTTGTCGCGGGCCATGGCACGCTTGATCGAGCGGTTCAGGCAGGAGTGGAGGATCTGCAAGGTCCGGGTGCTGAGCGTATTCGCCTTGTCGGCAAGCCACTTGTCCACGTCTTCCGCGCTGAGGTCTCGCAGCTTACGGGCGCCCAGAGCAGGGATGATGTGACTTTCGCACTGTTGTCGGTAGAGATCCACAGTGCGCGCGTCGCGTCCACTGAGACCGTAGGTAAGCCAGTCGTTCACGGCGTGCTTCACGGTGTAGTCGGTGGGGGCGATGGCAAGGCCGTCCTCGTAGTCCCTGAGTACTTCCTTGAGCTTGTTCTTGGCCTCGGTCTTGGTCACACCGCTTCCACGCTTGACGATGCGCTTGCCGCTCGGATCATGGCCCAGGCTGGCCGTAGCGATCCACCTCTGCCGCTTCTCGTCCCAGTGCAGGCCACCGTCTCCGCGGCTCCGTCGTTTGGTCATCAGGCGGCTTCCTCTGCTTCTTTCTCCAAAAGCGTGATGTATTCGCGGATCGCGGTAGCGGGGATGAGTCGGGCGCGGCCCTGCTTGACCGAGCGGAGGCGGCCGGTTCGAAGCTGGTCGAAGACGGCGGTCTTGCCCAGATTCAGCACGCGCATGGCGTCCCTCACCCGGTAAAGCTGGGTGTCGTCGAGCCGGACAGTGTCCGGCGCTGCGGTGGTCATGATGGGGTGCTCTCCTCATCGATGCGCAGTGTTTTGGCTGTTCTGCGAGTGCGGATGAACGAGTACGGGAGGGGGAGCCGTACCGGCCGTACCAACCTTGTTTTGGCTGGTCATGACCGGTACGGCTTTTTCGGTGGTACGGCTTAAGCCGTACCGGGGATGAAAGCCTCATCGCTGTGACCTGCGATGTTGATGGTGGTACGGCCGGTACGGCTTCCCCGGGTGAAGGTGAGGATTTCGCCGTTCTCGGTGCTCTCTGGGGCGGGGCAGTAGCGCGCCCAGGCGTCGGCGAAGTCGATGCGGTGATATCCCTTGGCCTGTCCGCTGGGGAAGCGAATCGTGGCGGATCGGATGTCGTATTCGCGCAGGACCACGCCCAGCTTCATCGGGGTCAGACCGGCGGGACCGTAGTCGGCCCAGGGCGCTTCCGTATCGGCTTTGAGCCGTTCCAACAGGGTCGCGGTGGGCAGAGCGGTATCCGTACCGAAGGCGGTCCGGCAGTCGGCCAGCAGCCGAATCCGGGTCGAGGGCTGTCCCTGGTCGTCGGCTTCGGCGGTGAGCGCCAGAACGGCGGCGCGGGCACGGTCGGGCCAGTGGCCCCCGGCATGGTCGGCGACGGCGACCAGGGGTTCCCAGGTGTCGGCGGCGCGGTCTTCCACGGGCATGGCGGGTTCGGCCTGCTCCAGGGTGGCCAGGTCGGCGCGCAGCCATGCGGAGAGGTCTTCGGCTAGCTGGCGCAGCAGGGGCCGGTCTCGGCGGTGCCGGTAGGGCGCCACCGTCTCACCGGGGCCGCGGCGGCGCATCCGGACCACGACGGCGCGGTCTTCGATGGTGTCGGGCATGGCGCCGATTCCGGCGAGTGCGGCCATGGCGAAGGTCGGGATGGACTCCACACGGTTGCTGTTGGCGTCGTAGCGCTTGGCCGGGCGGTTGCGTTGGTGTCCGGCGTTGAGCAGCCCGCGCAGGTCCTCGTTCCCGTCGGCCTTGGGGCCGAAGATGGTGTCGGCTTCGTCCACGAGCATGGTCGGCGGGTCCTCGCTGATCGAGCGGTAGACCGCGGCGCTACTGCTGTTGACGGTGATGAACGGGTCGTGGCAGGTGGCCTCGACCACGTCCAACAGCCGGGACTTGCCGCATCGCTTTTCCGGGGCGCGGACGACCAGGCGGGGGGCGTGTGCCCATGCGGGTTGACCGTGGCTGGCGGCCACCCACAGCGTGACCGCCCACGCGGCTTCCGGGGTGGGCAGGATGACGTAGCGGGTCAGGGCGGCCAGCAGCGCGTCAAGCAGCATCGCGCCGTGGCTCATGGGTTCGGTCTGGCTCATGGGTTCTGCTCCTGTGTCGTTGGGTGTGGTGATCACGCGGCGACCGTCCGGGGCCGCTTGGCACCGGCTTTGAGCCCGGAGGCGATGGTGTGGATGGTCTCGGCGCGGCTCAGCCCGGCATCGACCCCCTGTTGTTCCAGCAGGGTTGTCACCTCGCTCTCGGCGAGCGCGCCACCGGCGACGAGCTGGCCCAGGGCGATGGCGGCCAGGTAGAGCGAGCCGTTGCGCTGGCCGTGCGGGGCGCTGGCGACGCGGTCCAGTTCGCGGGTGATCGCGGCGTGCAGGTAGGCGCCGTGCCGGGTGTCGGGCAGGGCCAGGTGCACCGGTTGCGGCGCCGGTCGGGGCGGGGGTGAAAGATGCTGGAACAACCAGGGGGGTAGCGGGGCCGGGGTCGTGTTGTGAACTACCTCGTAGGTGCCGGTGCCGTCCGGGAGATCCACGTAGCTGCCGGGGCCGAGAACGTAGCCGCCGTTCGCGCGGGTGTCGATCAGCCAGCCGAGTCCACCCCACGCGCCTTCGGTGTTGCGCAGAGCGGACCCGTCCGGGGCGGTGAAGTACAGGTGAGTGCCGCCGCGCCGGGTGCGCACGGTGAAGGTCTCGAAGGGCAAGGGTTCTCCGGCGCGTTCGCAGAGTACGGCCAGTACGTCGGCACCATCGTTGACCCCCGGCAGGTCCCAGGAAGGCGGCGGGCTTTGCCCGTCCTTTCGGGTGTCGAGGTCGATCACGACCAGGTTGGAGGGGCCGCAGGCAATGCCGATGTTGTACGGCTTGCTCGACCAGACGCGGCGGATCAGGTTGGGGTCGGTGGTGGCATTGGTCTCCCATTCGGTGAAGCGCTTGAGCGGCGGCTTGTCGCCGATGGAGACGGGGAAGACGTGCCAGCCGCGGGCGGCGGCGGCCAGCGCGTAGCGGAGCCGGTCGGTTCTGCTCATGCCGCTTCTCCAATCTCGGCCGGGGTGCTCTGGTTGAGGGCGGTGGCGGTGATGGCGATCTCCAGGCAGGTCTTGTGTGTGGGGCGGCCGTCGTCGGTGCGGTAGTGCGCGGTCTTGCCGCACGACCAGCAGGGGTCGGGGCGAGGGCCGGTCCACCTCATGCAGTTGGTGCAGTTGGTGGGGTGGCGGGGCGGGGAGCCGGGGCCGGTGGTGACGCGGATCAGGCAGCACAGCACGCAGCCTTCGCGGTGGTGCAGGACGGGCCGGGCGGGTTTGTGCCAGTTGAGCAGGATGCGGCCCTGGTACAGGCGGTAGCGCTGGCCGTTGTAGGTGACGATGGGTTCGCTGCCGAAGGGGGTCATCGGGTGCCGCCGGAGTGCAGGCGGGTCAGGTAGGTCCAGAGCTGCCAGCCGAGGCGGGGCCGCATGCCGGTGCCGTTGCAGGCGCGGCAGGTGCGGTTCTTGCCGCCGGGACGGCACCGAACGCAGGTCCCCCAGGGGGACGCGGCACACCAGCCGATGTAGCAGAGCGTGACGATGGGCAGGCAGAGCAGTAGCAGGGCGATCAGGAGGGTCACGAGGGCTCCCAGGGCCGTTTTCGTGGGTTTATGCAGGTGGGTGCTACGTGCTAGCGCGCAGCTAGAGCGATGAATGGGGTGCTAGCGGGGGTGCTACCGGTAGCGGGGTCTCCCCCTACCGGTAGCGGATCATCGGCTCTACTCAGCCGGGCGGTTGTGGTTACGCTCCGCGACGGCTTCGGCGATGCGGTCGCGGTCGAGGCCGCGCCGGTTGAGCTGTTTGCCGTCGATGCGGCGGCTGATCTGCACGGTGTCGATGCGGTGCGGCTTGAGCGCGGTGGCCAGCTGGTCGGGCTCCCAGCCCTCATAGACCTCCGGGCGCAGCTCGGCCAGCCGGGTGACCACTACCTCCGACCACACCTTGCCCTCCCCCTCGGGGATGACGGCCAAGATGTCGGTCAGCAGATCGAAGGCCGGGGCCGCGGCCGGGGTCTCGCCGATGGCGTGTCCGGCCAGAGTGCCGGCGGCTTGCCGGGCGGCGCGGGCGCGGGTGACGATCCGCTCCGACGCCGGACCATCCAGGTAGGCGGATCGGGTGATCTGCGGGTCGTCGGCGGCACCGACCAGGTAGCCGATGCCCTTGTCGCGGGGGGAGAAGGTGGTGGCGCGGATGCCGTTGCGGTAGGCCGACGTGCCGAGGACCATGTCGTTTTCGACCTGGCCCATCACCCGTAGGCAGAACCGCACTCCGACGTTCGCGCTGACGCCGGTGGGGAGGCTGTCTTTGTCGGGGCGCTGGGTGGCCAGCAGCAGGATCACGCCCAGGGCGCGGCCTCGCTTGATGATGGCCGTGCACAGCTCCCCGGCTTCCTTGCCGTATTCGGGGTGGGAGAACAGCTCCTGGCACTCGTCGATGGCCACGACGAGGGGGTACAGGCCCAGGGAGCGTTTGGCGGCCAGGGCCGGGGTGACCTTGTTCTCCGGGCAGATGTCGCGCGGCTGACGGGAGATGGTGCGGGCGCGGGTCTCCAGGTCCTTGTAGACCTCCCGCAGCGAGACCAGGCAGGCATAGACGGTGTCGTCGTCGGCGCCGGACCCGTAGTGGTAGGCGACCGGCTCGAACATCGACAGGTCACCCGATCCCTTGAGTTCGAACAGGCGGAGTTCGGCGGTGACGTCGAGGGCGGCGGCCAGCAGCAGCACCCGCAGCGCGAAGGTCTTGCCCGCGCCGGGCATCGCGCCGATCAGCATGTTGGCGAACATCAGGGTGAGCTTGACCGGGCGCATCCGCTGGTCATGGCCGAACGGGATGGCCTTGAACAGGTCGGCGGTGCCGGTGCGTGCCAGCGGCCACGCGGGCGCTTTGGCCGCGGACATGTCCTGATCCCCGACCCACAGCACCAGTCGGCCAGGGTGCTGGCCGGGCGCGTTCTCGGGCCACACGCAGCCCAGCGGGCGGCGCAGTCCGGAGGCCAGGCGGTCGCGGCGCTCCATGATGTCGGTCACCGTGACGCCGAGCGGCAGGTCCACGTCAGCGCGCCAGCCGGGGCCATCGCGGGTGATGGGGGCCGGGAAGTTGATGCCGCGCCCGCCTTTGCCGAACGCCTTGTTCAGCTCGGCGATGCCCAGGGCAGCTAGGGCGTCGATGACCACGGTGGAGGTCAGGCGCTCCACCTGAGTGGCGATGACGGCGCGGTCGATCAGCGGCCGGTCCGCCGGGGCGCCCAGCAC
>NZ_JBFAOJ010000172.1:0-9500 GCF_040675205.1 Streptosporangium sp. NPDC049644
AGGTCGGTGGTGGTGGCCGGTGAGGTCGTGGCGGTCGAGGAGTTGGTGGAGC
Organism: Streptosporangium sp. NPDC049644; assembly: GCF_040675205.1. NCBI lineage: Bacteria > Bacillati > Actinomycetota > Actinomycetes > Streptosporangiales > Streptosporangiaceae > Streptosporangium > Streptosporangium sp. NPDC049644. The sequence goes on from NZ_JBFAOJ010000172.1 coordinate 53, forward strand.
GGCTGGGTGCGGATGGTGTGCGGGTCCGGCGGATCGCGGTGGATTACGCCTCGCACTCGGCGCAGGTCGAGCTGCTGCGTGAGGCGCTGGCCGAGGCGCTGGCAGAGGTGGCGCCGACCGCTGTGCGGGTGCCGATGTTGTCCACGGTGACCGGCGAGTGGGTGGAAGGGCCGGAGCTGGACGGCGGGTACTGGTGTGAGAACCTGCGCCGTACGGTGTCCTTCGCTCCGGCGGTCGGTTCGCTGCTGGAGCAGCGGTATCGGGTGTTCGTGGAGGTGAGCCCGCATCCGGTGCTGACGGTCGGCATCGGCGAGTGCGTGGACGAGGCCGATGTCGCCGCGGTGGTCGCCGGGACGCTGCGCCGCGATGAGGGCGGCTTGGACCGGGTGCTGACCTCGGCCGCAGAGCTGTTCGTCCGCGGCGTGCGGGTGGACTGGCAGTCGGTGCTGACCGGTGGCCGCCGGGTGGACCTGCCGACGTATGCCTTCCAGCACCAGCGGTACTGGCCGAAGGCCCGGCAGAACGGTGATGCCCGCGTGCTGGGTCTGGCCGCGGCGAGGCACCCTCTGCTGGGGGCCGCCGTGGGCCTGGCCGACTCCGACGGGGTGCTGCTGACCGGGCGGTTGTCGCTGTCGTCGCATCCGTGGCTGGCCGATCACGCGGTGGCCGGCACGGTGATGGTGCCGGGCAGCGTGTTCGTGGAGCTGGCGATCCGGGCCGGTGACCAGGTCGGCTGCGACGTGGTGGAAGACCTGACCCTGGACGCGCCGCTGGTCCTCGGCGAGCACGACGCGGTGGCGGTGCAGGTGTCGGTGGGCGAGCCGCAGGACTCGGGCCACCGGACCGTCAACGTCTACGCGCGTTCGGCGGAGGCGGCCGAGGACGCGCCGTGGGTGCGGCACGCCACCGGCACGCTCGCCACAGATGCCAGGGCCGCCGTGCCGTTCGACACGGCGGTGTGGCCGCCGGCCGGCGCGACCGCGATCGAGCTGGACGGGCTGTATGAGATGACGGAGGAGGGCTTCGCGTACGGTCCCGCGTTCCAGGGACTGCGGGCGGCCTGGCGTGGTTCTGACGGCGAGGTCTTCGCCGAGGTGAGGCTGCCGGAGCAGGTCGGCGAGGCGGGTGCGTTCGGGCTGCACCCGGCGTTGCTGGACGCGGCGCTGCATGTGGTGCCGTTCGCCGGGCTGGACGACGCCGAGGGCGGCCGGTTGCCGTTCTCCTGGGGTGAGGTGTGCCTGCACGCGGGCGGTGCTTCGGTCCTGCGGGTGCGAGTGGCCAGGACCGACGGTGACGCGGTGTCGCTGGTCGCGGTGGATGCGACGGGTGCGCCGGTGGTCTCGGCACGGTCGGTGGTGCTGCGGCCGGTTCCCGCCGAGGGACTCGCCGTCTCCGACGGTCGTGTGGCCGGGCGGAATGAGCTGTTCCAGGTGCACTGGATGGCTTTGGCCGATCTGCCGGAAGCCGACCAGATGCCGGTGGCGGTGCTCGGCGGGGACATGGATCTGTCGTCGCCGGCAGAGGCCGGTCCGGTCCCGGGTGTGGTGCTGACGGAGATCGTCGCGGACCCGGCGGTCGGCGTGGACGAGTCGGCGCATGAGCTGACCGCCCGCGTTCTGGACCTGCTGCAGCGGTGGCTGAATGACGAACGCTTCAGCGACTCGCGGATGGTGGTCCTCACCCGGAACGCACTGGTGACCGGCGCGCAGAGCGAGGCGGCGCCCGACCCGGCCGTGGCGGCGGCGCGAGGACTTGTCCGCAGCGCCCAGTCGGAGAACCCGGGCCGGTTCGTCCTGGTCGATGTGGACGGTCAGGAGTCGCTGCAGGACGTGCTCGGCGTGCTGCCCGGCCTCGTGGCGTCGGGTGAGCCGCAGGTGGCGGTGCGCGAGGGTGAGGTGCGGGTTCCGCGCCTGGCTCGTGTGGCACCGGCCCAGGAGGCGGCGGAACGGCCGTGGGATCCCGAGGGGACGGTGCTGATCACCGGCGGTACCGGTGGTCTGGGCGCGCTGTTCGCCCGGCACGTGGTGGCCGAGCGCGGCATGCGCCGTCTGCTGCTGACCAGCCGCCGGGGGCCGGATGCTCCGGGAGCGCTGGAGCTGCGGGCCGAGCTGATCGCGCACGGTGCCGAGGTGGAGATCGCCGCCTGTGACATGGCCGACCGTGACCAGGTCGCGGTCCTGCTGGCCGGGATTCCGTCCGATCACCCGCTGACCGCGGTCATTCACACCGCCGGCGTGCTCGCCGACGGCACGATCCCCTCGTTGTCGCCGGAGCGCCTGGACACGGTCCTGCGGCCGAAGGCGGACGCCGCCTGGCATCTGCACGAGCTGACCAAGGACCTGGATCTCGCGGCCTTCGTGCTCTTCTCCTCCATGGCGGGAGTGATGGGCAACGCAGGTCAGGGCAACTACGCGGCGGCGAACGCGTTCCTGGACGCGCTCGCCGAATCGCGCCGGGCGTACGGGCTGGCCGGTTTGTCGCTGGCGTGGGGCCTGTGGGAGCAGGAGACCGGGATGACCGGTGGCCTGGGAGCGATCGAGCTGCGCCGGATGGCGCGGGCGGGCATGCCCGCGCTGACGGCCGAGCAGGGCCTGGCGGCCTTCGAGGTGGCCGCCACTTCGGGTCAGGCGTCGGTGGTGGCCGCGCGGCTGGAGCTCTCGGCCCTGCGGATGCTCGGTCACGTGCCGCATCTGATGCGGGGCCTGGTCCGGGTGGGCCGCCGGGCTGCGGTCTCCACCTCGGCGGGCGGGAACTCCGAGCTGGTGCGGCGCCTGGCCGGACTGGCGGAGGCCGAGCAGGTCCGGCTCGTGGTGGATCTCGTTCGCGCTCAGGCGGCGGCGGTGCTGGGGCACGACTCGGCGGAGGCCGTCGAGGCGCGGCGGGAGTTCCGTGAACTCGGCTTCGACTCGCTCACCGCCGTGGAGCTGCGTAACCGGCTCAATGTCGCGACGGGCTTGCGGCTGCCGGCGACGGTGGTGTTCGACTATCCGACCCCGGCCGTCCTGGCGCGGTACCTGGTATCAGAGCTGCTGGGCCGGCAGGATCTGGACACTGTGTCCGGCATGGTGGCCGGGCCGAGGGCCGTGCTGGCGGACGATCCGGTCGTGATCGTGGGCATGAGCTGCCGGTTCCCCGGCGGAGTGGACTCACCGGAAGACCTGTGGCGGCTGCTGTCCAATGGCGAGGACGCGATCTCGCCGGTCCCGGCCGATCGCGGCTGGGATCTGGAGATGCTGTCCGGCACGGGGCTCGACATCCAGGGCGGGTTCCTGGCGGATGTGGCGGGGTTCGACGCGGGGTTCTTCGGGATCTCGCCGCGTGAGGCGCTGGCGATGGACCCGCAGCAGCGGCTGTTGCTGGAAGGCGTGTGGGAGGCGGTCGAGCGGGCCGGGATCGACCCGGGCTCGCTGAAGGGTAGCTCGACCGGCGTGTTCGTGGGCACCAACGGCCAGGACTACGCGAGCCTGGTCATGAACGTCCAGGCCGACGTGCAAGGTCACGCCATCACCGGTATGGCGGCCAGCGTCCTGTCGGGTCGCCTGTCCTACACCCTGGGCCTGGAAGGGCCTGCGGTGACGGTGGACACCGCGTGTTCGTCCTCGCTGGTGGCGTTGCACATGGCGGCGCAGGCCCTGCGCTCGGGCGAGTGCGGCCTCGCGCTGGCCGGCGGTGTCACGGTGATGACCACCCCGCTCGGCTTCATCGGGTTCGGCGCACAAGGAGGATTGGCCCCCGACGGCCGATGCAAGGCGTTCGCCGACACCGCCGATGGTACGACCTGGTCCGAGGGCGTGGGCGTACTGGTGCTGGAGCGGCTGTCGGACGCGCGCCGCAACGGCCACCAGGTGCTGGCGATCGTCCGTGGTTCGGCGATCAACCAGGATGGCGCCTCCAACGGCCTGACCGCGCCGAACGGTCCGTCGCAGCAGCGGGTGATCCGTCAGGCGCTGGCCAGCGCCGGTCTGTCGCCCGCCGAGGTGGACGCGGTCGAGGCGCATGGCACCGGCACGACGCTGGGCGACCCGATCGAGGCGCAGGCACTGCTGGCCACCTACGGCAAGGACCGGCCCACGGACCGGCCGCTCCTCCTTGGTGCCATCAAGTCGAACCTCGGTCACGCGCAGGCGGCTGCGGGTGTCGCGGGTGTGATCAAGATGGTGCTGGCGATGCGGCAGGGCATGCTGCCCAAGACGCTGCACGTCGATACTCCGTCCTCGCATGTGGACTGGGGCTCGGGCGCGGTGGAACTGCTGACCGAGTCCGCCGAGTGGTCGCGGAACGGTCATCCGCGCCGGGCGGGTGTGTCGTCGTTCGGGATCAGCGGCACCAACGCGCACGTGATCCTGGAGGAAGGCCCCGCAGGCCGACAGGTCGAGGCGCCCGCCGCGGATGGTGTGGTGCCGGTGCTGGTGTCGGCCCGTACGGCGGAGGTGCTGCGGGCGCAGGCCGACCGTCTGGCCGCGCATGTGGAGAGCCGCGAGGTGGCTCTGGCCGATATGGCGTTCTCACTGGCCACGACGCGGTCGGCGTTCGAGCACCGGGCCGTGGTGCTGGCCGCGGACCATGACAGCGTGCTGGCCGGTCTGCGCGCGGTGGCGGAGAACCGTCCGGGCGCCGGTGTGGTGCGCGGAGTCGCGAGGTCGGAGCCGAGGCTTGCGGCGCTGTTCACGGGTCAGGGCAGTCAGCGGGCCGGGATGGGCCGGGAGCTTTACGACCGGTTCCCGGTGTTCGCGAAGGCGCTTGACGAGGTGATCGCCGAGCTCGACCCGCTGCTCGACGGGTCACTGCGGGAGGTGCTGTTCGGCGAGGCGGAGGAACTGCACCAGACCGGCTGGGCCCAGCCCGCGCTGTTCGCGGTGGAGACGGCGCTGTTCCGGCTGGTCGAGTCCTGGGGGGTGCGGCCGAACGTGCTGGCCGGCCACTCCATCGGGGAGATCACCGCCGCGCACGTGGCCGGGGTGCTGTCCCTCCAAGACGCGTGCGCCCTGGTCGCGGCACGGGCCCGGCTGATGCAGGCGCTCCCGCCGGGCGGTGCGATGGTGGCGGTCCAGGCCGCCGAGGAGCAGGTCGCCGGGCTGCTGGCCGGGCGTGAGGGCGAGGTGTCGGTTGCGGCCGTCAACGGCCCTGCGTCGGTGGTGATCTCCGGTGTCGAGCAGGTCGTCCTTGAGGTGGCCGCCGCCCTGGCGGAGCGCGGGGTGAAGACGAGGCGGTTGCGGGTCTCGCACGCGTTCCATTCGCCGTTGATGGAGCCGATGCTGGCGGACTTCCGCACGCTGGCGAGCAGGCTCTCCTACAACCCGCCGCGCATCCCCGTGGTCTCCACCCTGACCGGAGAGGAAGCCACGGCCGAGCAACTGTGCTCCCCGGACTACTGGGTGGACCAGGTGCGCGGCGCGGTTCGCTTCGCCGATGGCGTGCGTGCCCTGCACGCGCAGGGCGTACGGGCGTATCTGGAGTTGGGCCCCGACGGCGTCCTGACCGCCATGGCCCAGGAGACCCTGGCGGACCCGGACCTGGACGTTGTGCTGGTGCCGGTCCTGCGCAGGGACCGGGGCGATTACGAGACCGCCACCGAGGCGCTGGCTCGCCTGCACGTGCACGGCGTGCCGGTGACCTGGGAGACGGTGCTCCCACGCGGGCGCCGGGTCGAGCTGCCCACCTACGCCTTCCAGCACGAGCGGTACTGGCCCGAGCCCGGCGCCACCGCCAAGAGCGCCGCCGGGGCCGATCCGGTGGACGCGGAGTTCTGGGCCACCATCGAGCGCGAGGATCTCCAGTCCCTCGCGGCCCGGCTGGATGTGGAGCAGGAGACGCTCGGCGCGGTGCTGCCGGCGCTGACGTCGTGGCGCCGGGCGCGGCGCGAGACGTCCGTCGCGGACTCCTGGCGATACCGCGTCATCTGGAAGCCGCTGACCAGCGTCTCGGCGGCCGTCGTGCCGGGCTCCTGGCTGGTCGTCGTGCCCGCGGACCTGGCGGGTGACGCCTGGGCGGAGTCCGTGGTCCAGATCTTCGGGACGGCGGCCGTACGGCTGGACGTCTCCGCGCCGGACCGGGCCGCGCTCGCCGAGCAGGTGCGCGAGCGCCTTGGCGCACAAGAGGGACCGGCCGGAGTGGTGTCGCTGCTGGCGCTGGGTGAGACCGCCGGTGTCTCGGACGGGGCGGCGCTGACGGCGACCTTGCTGCAGGCGCTCGGCGACGCCGGTGCCGAGGCGCCGTTGTGGTGCCTCACGAAGGGCGCGGTTTCGACCGGCCGGTCCGATGCCGCGCCGAGCCCGGCTCAGGCGGGCGTATGGGGCCTTGGCCGGGTGGCCGCGCTGGAGTACCCGCAGCGGTGGGGCGGCCTGATCGACCTGCCCCAGACGCTGGACCAGCGGGTGGTGACCTGGCTGGCGGGCGTCCTCAGCGTGCCCGGCTCCGAGGATCAGGTGGTGATCCGCTCGACCGGCGTCTACGGCCGCAGGCTGGCTCACGCTCCCTACCGGGGCACCGACGCCACGCCGCGACCGCGCGGCACGGTCCTGATCACCGGTGGCACCGGCGCGCTCGGTGCTCACGTGGCCCGAGGGCTGGCCGCCCAGGGGGTCGAACATCTCGTACTGACCAGCAGGCGGGGCATGGAAGCCGACGGTGCGGCCGAGCTGCGCGACGAGCTGACCGCGCTGGGCGCCCGGGTGAGCATCGTGGCATGCGACGTGGCCGACGCGGACGCGCTCGCGGCCGTACTGGCGGACATCCCGGCCGAGTACCCGCTGACCGGGGTAGTCCATGCTGCCGGCATCAGCCCGGCGAACAGCCTGGACGCACTGGACGCCGCCGAACTGGCCGAGGTGATGCGGGCGAAGGTCGTCGGCGCGCTGAACCTCGACGCGCTGCTGGGCGACCGCGAGCTCGACTTCTTCGTGCTGTTCTCCTCGATCGCCGCGGTGTGGGGCAGCGGTGGCCAGGCGGCCTACGCCGCCGCCAACGCCTCCCTGGACGCTCTCGCCGACCTGCGGCGGGCGCGCGGAGCCACGGCGACCTCGGTCGCCTGGGGCCCGTGGGCCGGGGACGGCATGGCCGCCGCCGACGGGGCACAGGACTACCTGTCCAGGCGCGGTGTGCGAGCGATGGCGTCGGGAGCGGCCGTCACCGCGCTGTGGCGGGCGGTCGCCCACAGGGACGCGACGGTGGCGGTCGCCGACATCGCCTGGGAGCAGTTCGCCCCGACGTTCACCGCCGCACGGCAGAGCGCTCTGCTCGGCGATCTGCCGGAGGTGCTGAGCCTGGTCGAGGCGGGCCTCAGCCTCCGGGAGGAAGAGCAGTCGGCCGTCTCCGCTCTGCGGACGCGGCTGCGTGAACTGCAGGCGGACGAGCGGTCACAGGTCCTGCGGGACATGGTCCGCGAGCAGATCGCCGTGGTGCTGCGGCACTCCGGTGCGGAGGCGGTCGAGGTCGAGCGGGCCTTCAAGGATCTCGGGTTCGACTCGCTGACCGCGGTCGAACTTCGCAACGCCCTTCGCGCGGCGACCGGCTTGAGCCTGCCGGCGACGATGGTGTTCGACTACCCGACGCCGGCCGTCCTGGCGGACTTCCTGCTCGCCGAGTTGCTGGGCGAGCAGACGGATGCGGGGGTGCCGTCGGCGGTGCTGCCGGTGGCGGACGATCCGATTGTGATCGTGTCGATGGCCTGCCGCTATCCGGGCGGGGTGAGCTCTCCGGAGGATCTGTGGCAGCTGGTCGCCGAGGATCGGGACGCCATCACCCCTCTGCCACGGGACCGAGGCTGGCAGTCGCGTGGAGAGTTGGACTTCGAGGGAGGATTCCTCCTCGGCGCGACCGACTTCGATCCTGGGTTCTTCGGGATCTCGCCGCGTGAGGCGCTGGCGATGGACCCGCAGCAGCGCCTTCTGCTGGAGACCTCCTGGGAGGCGATCGAGCGGGCGGGGATCGATCCGGTCTCGTTGCGCGGCAGCCGTACCGGCGTGTTCGCAGGAGTGCTCTACCACGACTACGGGTCGAGCGCCCAGTTCCCGCCGGATGTGATGACCTTTGTCAGCACCGGTAGCGCCGGGAGCATCGTCACCGGCCGTGTCGCCTACGCGCTGGGCCTGGAGGGTCCGGCGGTGACGGTGGACACCGCGTGTTCGTCGTCGCTGGTCGCGATGCATATGGCCGCGCAGGCGCTGCGCTCGGGTGAATGCAGTCTGGCGCTTGCGGGTGGTGTGACGGTGATGGCCACTCCGGGGGTGTTCATCGACTTCAGTGTCCAAGGCGGGCTCGCCGCCGATGGGCGGTGCAAGGCGTTCTCCGATGCCGCGGACGGCACGGCCTGGTCTGAGGGCGTGGGTGTCCTGGTGCTGGAGCGCTTGTCGGACGCTCGGCGCAACGGCCATGAGGTGCTCGCGGTGGTGCGTGGGTCGGCGATCAACCAGGACGGTGCGTCCAACGGGTTGACGGCGCCGAACGGTCCGTCTCAGCAGCGGGTGATCCGGCAGGCGCTCGCCGCCTCCGGGCTGTCGTCGGCCGAGGTGGACATGGTCGAGGCGCACGGCACGGGGACGACGCTGGGTGACCCGATCGAGGCGCAGGCGCTGCTGGCGACCTATGGTCAGGACCGGCCGGAGGGCCGGCCGGTGCTGCTGGGGTCGATCAAGTCGAACATCGGTCACACCCAGGCGGCAGCCGGTGTGGCGGGTGTGATCAAGATGGTCATGGCGATGCGGCACGGGGTGCTGCCCAAGACGTTGCACGTGGACGCGCCATCGTCGCATGTGGACTGGTCGGCGGGCGCGGTGGAGCTGTTGATCGAAGCCAGGGACTGGCCGGAGGCCGGGCGCCCGCGTCGGGCGGGTGTGTCGTCGTTCGGGATCAGCGGTACCAACGCGCATGTGATCTTGGAGCAGGGGTCGGAGGCTCCTGAGGCGGAGTCGGGTGGTGAGGATCGGGCTCCGGCCGCGGGTGTGGTGCCGTGGGTGGTGTCGGGTAAGACCGAGGAGGCGCTGCGGGCGCAGGCGGGTCGTCTGGCGGCGTTCACGGATACGCGCGGCGAGCTGGGCCTGGCGGATGTGGGCTTCTCGCTGGTGTCGTCGCGGTCGGCGTTCGAGCACCGGGCCGTGGTTATCGGCGCCGGCCATGAGGAACTGCTGGCGGGGTTGGGTGCGGTGGCCTCGGGTGAGCCGGTGGCCGGTGGCGCGGTTGAGGGTGTGGCCGATGTCGTTGGTAGGTCGGTGTGGGTGTTCCCGGGTCAGGGGGCGCAGTGGGTGGGGATGGGTGCTGCTTTGCTGGAGGAGTCGGGGGTGTTCGCCGGGCGGATGGCGGAGTGTGCGGCGGCGTTGGAGCCGTTCGTGGACTGGTCGGGGTGGTCGTTGCTGGAGGTGGTGCGTCAGGTGGAGGGTGCGCCTTCGCTGGATCGGGTGGATGTGGTGCAGCCGACCTCGTTCGCGGTGATGGTGTCGCTGGCGGCGGTGTG
>NZ_JBFAOJ010000173.1:0-9498 GCF_040675205.1 Streptosporangium sp. NPDC049644
CCTCCCTGTTTCACGTGAAACAGGGAGGCCGTTCTCGTGTCCCCGACACCCTCCCTCGGCCGTCGTACGCCACCGCGACGGTCCGAGTGAAGCCCTCCCCCGCCGCACGCGCACGCGCGGCCTCAGGGCCGCAAGGCTGCCGAGCGCCCCGGCCTTGATGTCGGCGCGGCCCTCTGTCGCCGCGACGGAGACGGTGCCGTTTCACGTGAAACATCGAGCGCCGGCTGACGCGGACGAGCAGGGGGCCCGCAGGGGACGGCCGTTTCACGTGGAACAGCCGTCACTCAGGAGCCGGCCGCCCCCTGGACGGCGAGCCGGATGTCGGCGACGAAGGCGTCGACATGCTCGGGACCGGTGTCAAAGGCGGTCACCCAGCGGACCACGTTCTCGGCCGCGTCCCAGAGATGGAAGAGGTAGCGCTGCTGCAACTCCGCGATGACCTTTTCCGGCAGGGCGGGAAAGACCGCGTTGGATTGCACCGGGTAACGCAGGGAGACGCCCGGGAGGTCGGCGATGCCCTCGGCCAGGCGGTGGGCCATGGCGTTCGCGTGGGCGGCGTTCTCGCGCCAGAGGTCATCGGTGAGGAGCGCGGTCAGCTGGGCGGAGACGAAGCGCATCTTGGAGGCTAGCTGCATTCCCTGCTTGCGTAGGAACGGTGTCGGGGCGTCCAGTTCGGGGCGGAGGACCACGAGCGCCTCGGCGCCCATGGCGCCGTTCTTGGTGCCGCCGAAGCTGAGCAGGTCCACGCCCGCGTCCGTGGTGAGGGAGCGGAGCGAGCAGCCGAGCTCGGCCGCCGCGTTGGCCAGCCGGGCGCCGTCCATGTGCAGGAAGAGGCCCCGCGCGTGCGCGAACTCCGCGAGCTCGGCTACCTCGTCGGCGGTGTAGCAGGTGCCGCACTCGGTCACCTGGGAGATGGAGACGACCCTGGGCTGGGAGTGGTGCGCATCCCCCAGCACCGACAGCAGGCCCCGGATGTCGTCCACGAAGATTTTGCCGTCATCGGTGGGGATGGTGACCAGCTTGACACCGAGCACGCGTTCGGCCGCGCCGCACTCGTTGGTGTTGATGTGGGCGGTGACCGGACAGATCACCGCGTCGTACGGCCGCAGCGCGAGCCCTAGTCCCACGACGTTGGCTCCTGTGCCGTTGAACATCGGATAGACGGTCGCCTGGGGGCCGAACTCGGTACTGAAGGCGTCTTCCATCGCGGCGGTCCAGACGTCCTCGCCGTAGGCGGGAGCGTCTCCGGTGTTCGCTTCGAGGACGGCGGCGAGGACCGCGGGGTGCACGCCCGCGTGGTTGTCACTGGCGAAGCTCTTGGGAAATGGGGTGGAGGTCAGCACACGGCCAGCGTAGGGGGGACGGCCCGCTCACCGTTACGCCCCTGGTCCGCCCCGGCCGGTTTCCCTCCGGCCTCGGGGCTCTCGGCGGCCCTCCACCGAACCGTCGCGCCTCCCGCGTGCCTCGATCGGCTGATGATCGGACCGTCGGTGTTCCCGCCGGGGCCGCGCTCCGGGCCCCCACCCGATCCCCGTCGCGCGCTTCGACCATTCCCAGGGAGGCGAGCGGGGGTCAGGCGCCGCGGGCGGCGGCCTGTTCGAGGAGGATCCGGCAGAGGGTGCCGAGGTCGTCGCCGGCGGCCTCCACGGCCATGGGGAGGGAGGAGGTCTCGGTCATGCCGGGGGCGACGTTGACTTCGAGGAAGTGCGGCAGGCCGTCCGCGTCGACGATCAGGTCGGTGCGGGAGATGTCCCGGAGGCCGAGGGCGGTGTGCGCGGTCACGGCCATCTCGGTGCAGGCCGCGGAGACCTCGGGCGAGAGGCGGGCAGGGGCGAAGAACTCGGTGTGCCCGGCGGTGTAGCGGGCCGCGTAGTCGTACATGCCCTCGTCGGGGACGATCTCCACGGGGGGCAGGGCCACCGGCCCGTTACCGAGGTCGACCACGGAGACGGCGACCTCGACGCCGTCGATGCAACGTTCGATCAGTGCGGTGTCGCCGTAGGCGAAGCAGCCGACCATGGCGGCGGGAAGTTCCTCCGCGCTGCGGACCATCGACGCACCGAGCGCGGAGCCACCTCGGGACGGCTTGACGAACAGGGGCAGGCCGAGGCGCTCCACGATCCGGGCCAGCACCGCGGAGGCGCCGAGGTCGTGAAAGGTCTCCTTGGGCAGCGTCACCGATTCGGGGGTGCGCAGACCGAAGGAGCGGACGACGGTCTTGGCGGTGGGCTTGTCGTAGGCGACCCGGCAGGCGTCGGGGCCGGCCCCGACGTACGGGACGGAGAGAAGTTCGAGCACCGTGCGGATGGCACCGTCCTCGCCCGCCCCGCCGTGAAGGGTGACGAAGACCGCGTCCGGCGGGTCCGCGAGCACGGAGGGAACCAGTGACGCGTCGGTGTCGCGGGTCTCCACGGAGATGCCCGCCCCGCGCAGCACCTCACTCACCCGCCGCCCCGAACGCAGTGAGACCTCCCGCTCGTAGGAGAGTCCGCCCGCCAGGACGAGCACATGGCCCAGGTCACTCATCCGACATACCTCTCGTCAAGGCCCGCTCCGAGCCTGTTCTGTCGCTCTCGCCGCGCATGGCCCGGCCTTCCCGGCGGACCGGATCTATCGCCGCGCACCGGCACAGGAAGTCACCGTACGGTACCGGGCGGGAGGAGATCATGCCGGTAGGTGTCCCGTGGCAACGGGACACCTACCGTGCGGCGTGGTCACGCGAGATCGGGGCCAGGGGTGTCGACCCCGATGCGGTCCGGGGACGAGCCGGTTCCGAACGTGTCGCGGACACGAAGTTCCTGTTCGATCACCCCGGCCAGGCGGCGGACGCCCTCGCGGATGCGGTCGGGCTCCGGATAGCAGTAGGAGAGCCGCATGTTCCGCGCGCCGCCGCCGTCGGCGAAGAAACCGGTGCCCGGCACGAAGGCCACCCGTTCGGCGACCGCGCGGGGCAGCAGCGCCTTGGAGTCGAGCCCCTCGGGGAGGGTGGCCCAGACGAAGAACCCGCCCGCGGGGCGGGTCCAGGTGACGCCGGCGGGCATCAGGGCCTCCAGCGAGGCGAGCATGGTGTCGCGGCGCTCGCGGTAGAGCTCTCTGAACGTCTTGATCTGCTCACGCCAGGGCTGAGTGGCGAGGTACTGACCGACGGCCAGCTGGGTGAAGGAGGAGTGCGACAGGACCGCGGACTCCATCGCCAGCACCAGCTTCTCGCGGACGGCGTGCGGGGCGAGCGCCCAGCCGACCCGGAATCCGGGGGCCAGGGTCTTGGAGAACGAGCCGAGGTAGACCACGCCTTCGGCGTTGTCGGCGCGGAGCGTCCGCATGGGCTCGCCGTCGAAGCCGAGCATGCCGTACGGGTTGTCCTCGACGATCAGCACGTCGGCGCGTTGGCAGATCTCCAGGACCTGCTGCCTGCGCACGGCGTTGAGCGTCACTCCGGCGGGGTTCTGGAAAGTGGGGATCGTGTAGAGGAACTTGATCCGATTGCCCGCGCTGTTCAGGGCGTAGATGGTCTGGGCCAGCGACTCGGGGACGATTCCCTCGCTGTCCATCGCGACGTGGATGACCTTGGCCTGGTACGCGGAGAACGTGCCCAGGGCTCCGACGTAGGAGGGGCCCTCGGCGAGCACGACGTCACCCGGGTCGATGAAGATCCGGGTGATCAGGTCGAGTGCCTGCTGGGAGCCGACGGTCACCACGACGTCGTCGGCGTTGGCCTCGATCCCCTCCATCCGCATGACGTCGCAGATCTGCTCGCGCAGGTGCGGGTCGCCCTGGCCGGAGCCGTACTGGAGCGCGACGGGACCGCGCCTGGCGACCAGGTCGGCGACCAGCTCCCCCACCACGTCCAGGGGCAGGGCGGTGACGTACGGCATTCCGCCGGCGAGCGAGACCACCTCGGGCCTCGACGCGACGGAGAAAAGAGCTCGAATCTCGGAGGCGACCATCCCGGTTGCTCGTGCCGCGTACCGGTCGACATAGGCGTCGATGCGCGATCCCTGGGTCGGAGCGACGGCCTGACCGTGATCTTTATCCTGGGGCACGGTCCACCTCCTAAATTGTGTGGCGCATAAAGCGCTCATATTAGAGAAACCAGGTTACGTCAGAGGTCGTAGTCGTCTGCGTGTGGGGACGGGACCTCCTGAAACCAAGACCCGCACTGAGCTACGATGCCAGCTGGAGACGCCGTTTTCGCGCGTTTTTCGCCATGGCTTGCACTCGTCTCGCCAGGATTGGGGCCAACAGGTGTCGCGTCGGCTGGCAAACGTCACCCTCGACAATCTCGACGACCTGCCGCGCCGCTGCCGCCGGTGCGTCTTCTGGGAGCTCGATCCCGTCAACGCGGATCGGGCGGTGAAGGCCGGTGATCCGGGGCTGGAGAAGGAGGCGTGGATCTCCTCCACGCTGCTGGAGTGGGGAAGCTGCGGCAAGATCGTCTATGTGGACGGGGTGGCCGCCGGTTTCGTGCTCTACGCGCCGCCGCACTACGTGCCGCGCTCGGTGGCCTTCCCGACCTCGCCGGTCAGCGCGGACGCGGTGCTGCTGATGACCGCGCACATCATCCCCGAGTTCTCCGGGGGCGGCCTGGGGCGGATGCTGGTCCAGGGCGTGGCCAAGGACCTGACCCGGCGCGGGGTGCGGGCGATCGAGGCGTTCGGCGACCTGAAGTGGGAGCAGCCGGGCGCCTGCCTGATGCCCGCCGACTACCTGCTCTCCGTGGGTTTCAAGACGGTCCGTCCGCACCTGCGCTTCCCCCGCCTCCGCCTGGAGCTCAAGAACGCCGTCTCGTGGCGTGAGGACGTCGAGGTGGCACTGGAGAGGCTTCTTGGGAGCATGAGTCCGGAGAGGGCCCTGCGGCCCGTCTGAGACCTTCTGGAGCCCGTACGGCACCACCATGGACGTCCCCCGCGATCCGGAGGTCGAGGTCCGGCACGTCCGGCGCAGGTGAAAGCCCCCCGCGGTGAGGCGGGGGGCTTTCTGTGGGTGGGTGTGCCGCTCGGAAGCGGGTGATACGGCGGGCGCCGTGGGGAGCGGCCGGCCGCAGGGGGCCTAGATGATGCCCTCGAGCTCGCGAAGCAGCATGGCCTTCGGCTTGGCACCGATGATCTGCTTCACAACCTCTCCGTTCTTATAGACGTTCAGGGTGGGAATCTGGAGTACGCCATAGTTTGTGGCCGTTGCCGGATTCTCGTCGACATTCAGCTTGACGATGGTGAGCTTCTCGGCCTGCTCGCCGGCGATTTCCTCCAGGATCGGCGCCACCTGCCGGCACGGGCCGCACCACTCGGCCCAGAAGTCGACGATCACGGGCTTGTCGCTCTTGAGGACGTCGGCCTCGAAGCTGGCGTCGGTCACGTGCTTGATGGTCCCCAATGTCCTGCTCTCCCTCTGTGCCTGATGGGTGGCTGATGCCTGATGTCGGTCTCGCGGACCGGCGTCACTCGCCGGCGTGCTCGGCCAGCCAGCGCTCGGAGTCGAGCGAGGCGGCGCAGCCGGTGCCCGCGGCGGTGATCGCCTGCCGGTAGGTGTGGTCGACGACGTCGCCGGCGGCGAAGACGCCGTCGAGGTTGGTGCGGGTCGAGGGGGCGTCGACCTTGATGTAGCCCTCGTCGTCGAGCTCCACCTGGCCCTTGACGAGCTCGGTGCGGGGGTCGTGCCCGATCGCGATGAACAGGCCGGTGGCCGCCAGCTCGGACTCCTCACCGGTCTTGAGGTTGCGCAGGCGCACCCCGCTCACCTTGTTCTCGCCCAGCACGTCGACGACCTCGCTGTCCCAGACGAAGCGGATCTTCTCGTTGGCGAACGCGCGGTCTTGCATGATCTTGCTGGCGCGCAGTTCGTCGCGGCGGTGCACGACGGTCACCGAGGAGGCGAACCGGGTGAGGAAGGTGGCCTCCTCCATGGCGGTGTCGCCGCCGCCCACGACCACGATGTCCTGGCCGCGGAAGAAGAAGCCGTCACAGGTGGCGCACCAGGACACACCGTGTCCGGACAGGCGCTTCTCGTTGGGCACGCCCAGCTCGCGGTAGCCGGAGCCGGTGGCCAGGATGACGGACCTGGCGTAGAAGGTGTCGGTGGCGGTCCTGACGACCTTGGGGCTGGCGGTCAGGTCGACCTCCACCACGTCGTCGGCGACCAGCTCGGCACCGAACCGCTCGGCCTGCTTGCGCAGCCCGTCCATCAGGTCGGGGCCCATGATGCCGTCGGGGAAGCCCGGGAAGTTCTCGACCTCGGTGGTGTTCATCAGGGCGCCACCGGCGGTGACGGACCCCTCGAAGACCAGCGGGTTGAGGTCGGCACGCGCGGAGTACACAGCGGATGTGTAACCGGCGGGACCCGATCCGATGATGATCACATTCCGGACGTCCATCACTGCTCGTGCCTCTCCCTCTGTCGATGCCACCGGCGTCAACAGATCCTAGGCGCAGCTGATTCCCGCCGGGCGCACCGACGGATCCGCAGGTGAAACGCGAAGGCCCGGCACGGAACGAATCCGTGCCGGGCCTTCCCGGAAAGGGCGAGGACCCTACCCGCGGGTCCCCCCGATCACTTCCAGCGCGCGAGGCCGGGCTTGCGCACGTTGTCGCACTGCGGGCCCACGACGTGGACACGCACGGTGTTCTTGGCCTGGTTCTGCCAGAAGAGCAGGATGTTGGCCTCCTGCCCGTTGTAGAACCCCTGGTCCACGGCGAAGGGGGACTTGCCGATCTCCGCCGAGATCTGCCGGACACACTTGTCGATCCCGGACTTGTCGGTCGTGCCGACGATGGTCGCGGGGCCGATGTAGTTGAGCAGCGAGCCGCGGAGCTCGGCGTCGGTGTAGTTCCAGTTGCTGTCGGTCAGCGCGTACTGGACCGTGTCACTCGGCGCGGGCTTGGCGGCGAGAGGACTCGGGGCCGGGCCGGACGCGGTGAGCGTTCCGGTCGCCAGCACGGTCGCACCGATCACCGCGGCCGCCGCGCCCGCCGCCGCGGCGGGCATCGCCCACCGGCGCCGCCGGGTCGCCTGCCGGGTCACGCCGTGACGTCTGGCCGGACCCGCTGGACTCACCGGGATCACGGTGCCGTCGTCGCCGACGACCCCCAGCCGCACGGCCGGCTCAGGCTCCTGCTCGGGAAGAGGTGCCCTCTCCCACGGCGCCGGTTCTGCGGGAGATCCCGTCTCCCACGGCGCGTCACGCATTATGTCGTCCCAGGCCGGTGCTTCCACCAGCCCCACTCCACCTCCACGGAAGCTCTCGGCCTCGGCGGCCAGCGCGCGGTCGATTCTCAGCGCGACTCCCATCGGCATCGCCGGTGTGGGCGTCGCCGCGAGCATCTCACGGACCGCTGCGAGGTCGGCGAGACTTTCGCCACAGGGATCGCAGATCGCGAGATGTTCGCGTACCTGCACGGCCGTGGCGGCGTCGAGGAGTCCCTCGGCCAGTTCGGCCAAGATCTCCAGGTCGTAGTGCGTATCACCCGTCACGAAGTTGTGCTCCCTTCGCGGATGAGACGCGAGACAGGTCTGATCGGTTCCGCAAATGGGAAAGAATCGGGGCGAGTTTCGCCCGGCCACGCGCGCATCGGCTCTTCACCGTGCCGCTCGGCACCTCCAGCACCTGGGCCGCGTCCTCGATCGAGTAGCCCATCATGTCCACGAGCACCAGCGCGGCGCGCTGGTCGGAGGGCAGCAGCTTCAGGGCCGCGGAGACCTCCATGGAAACCTCGCGCTCGGCCGTCTGGTCGAGCACCGGGGTGTCACGCTCCGCGGCCTCGACGAGTTCGTCGTCGGCCACCGGGCGTACCGATTTCCTGCGCATGCGGTCGAGGCAGGCGTTGACCACGATGCGGTGGAGCCACGTGGTCACCGCCGCCTCGCCGCGGAAACTCCCGGCCTTGCGGTAGGCCGAGACGAAGGCGTCCTGAACAGCGTCGGCCGCCTCGTCGGGGTCGCCCAGCGTGCGCAGGGCGACCGCCCACATGCGGTCTCGATGTCGCTTGACTATCTCACTGAAGGCGTGCGGATCCCCGGCGATGTGCCGGGTGAGCAGGTCGGCGTCGGACACGGGGGCCTTCGCCGACTGCTGGTCCGCCGCTGGCGGGGTCTCGGGTGGGGAATTCACAAGGAGAGTCCTGCTATACCGGTCCGGGGAGAACACCACTACGGGATAGATGGTGCCACGGATTCTCCGATGATCTGTAAGAAGCCGCGTAAAACAGATCAAATCGCACTGGTGTCACTTGGTCGTGAGGACCTTTATCTCCTGTATCTGGCCGCGGAACTTCCCCTGGTAGGTGGGCAGCTTGGTGAACCAGACGAGCACGTAGCGGCCCTTCCCCGGGGCCTCCGCGGTGTACGTCTTCTTGCCGGAGAGCCCGCTGAACTTCTCGACCGCGGTCAGGGCGTCGAGGTCGGCCGAGTCACCGATCCTGAGCTCCGCGGAGCCGCCCGAGGTGCCGCCGAAGTCGATCGAGACCTGCTTGACCGGGACGCTCTCGCCCATGTCCAGCAGCAGGCCGACACCGTTCTTGAGCCGCCCGAAGTCGGCGGAGTCGTACGTCTCGGAGTGCCAGTCGGTGGACTCCTTGCCGTCGACCGCGGCCGAGGCCCACCTGCTGCCCTCCTCCTGGTCGCCCAGCGGGTCGAAGCCGGTGGCCGAGGCCTTCACCTCGCGGGTGGCGACGGCCACGGTCGGCGTGGGAGTGGCGATCTGCTCGCCGGTGACCGGGGTGCCGGCGTTGCCGATGCTGCGGCCGAGCGTCCAGGCCCCCAGGCCGACGGCCACCATCACCAGCAGCACGACGACGGTCATGGCGACCTTGTTGAGCATCCCGCCACCCGCCTGGCGGGGCATCGGACGGGGCTGGTGCCGGGGTGGGGGCGTGTGGTGCTGGGGTGCCGCGGTGTCGATGCCCTCGGAGCGTGAGGAGGCCACCGGGAGCACCGTCATCGGCATCGGCGTCGGCATCGGCAGCGGGCTGGGCCGCGACACCGAGGCCAGGGCCTCGGCGAGCTCGGCGGGTGTGGTCAGCGGGTCGGCCCCGCGCCTGGTCTCCGGCAGCATCGCCCGGCAGACGATGGTGTCGAGGTAGCCGGGAACACCCGCGGTGACCTGGCGCGGCGTGCAGAAGTGCCCGTCGTCCATGGGCGCGACCGGGAGGCCGCCGCTGTCGTGCTCCTCACCTGGCCAGTGGCCGGTCAGCCCGGCGTACAGCAGGCGGCCGAGGCCCTCGGCGTCCTCGCGAGCCCCGTCGTCGCTCGTCACGTCGTTCAGGACGGCGTCGACCCCCAGGCCGAGCAGCTTGACGGTGCTGCCCGCCGTCCAGACCAGGTGCTCGGGGGTCAGGCAGAGGTGGGAGAGGTTCGCCTCGTGCGCGTGGGCCAGCGCCTCGGCGGCCTCGGCGACCATCGCGGCGGCCCGCTCGGGGTCGAGCGGGCCCGCCGCGATCATGTCGCCCAACGTCTGACCCCTCACCCACACGCAGACCACGGAGGGGAGGGCGTCGTCCTCGGTCG
>NZ_JBFAOJ010000174.1:0-8921 GCF_040675205.1 Streptosporangium sp. NPDC049644
GGGGGATTTGTGGGGGGGGCGGGGGCCCCCCTCGCACCCCCCCCCCCCGCCCCGGGGCCGGCCGGGGGGGGGGGGGGGGGGGGGGGGGCGGGGGGGGGGCCCCCCCCCCCCCGCCGAGATCCTGGCCGAGCGGTGGTCGGTCAGCACGGCCAGCGTGCTGACCACGGCGAGCGCGGTGCTGCTGGGCGTGCTGACCGGGCACCGCCGGGTGGTCATGCAGCTGATCGTGGCCAACCGGCACGATCCCAGGACCGCGGCCATGGCCGGCACCGCGGTGCAGGACGGGCTCCTCGTCCTCGACCTGCCGGACGGGACGTTCGCCGACGTGGTCCGTGCCGGGCACCGGCGGGCGCTGATGGCCTACCGCAACGCGCACTACGACCCGTACCGGATGATGGCGCTGCGCGAGGAGGTCGGCAGGGAGCGCGGCGCTCCCGTCGATCTGTCCGCCTACTTCAACGACACGCGGACCGCCGCCCACTGGCCCAACCTGCCCAGGGTGGAACCGGCGGGAGACCCGGCCGCGGTCGCCGCCCTCACCGAGCGGACCAGGTTCTTCCTGGTCGGTGCCTGGGACGCGGTGGACGCCACGGTCTTCTTCGCCACCGGTCCCGCCACGAACACCTGCCAGCTCTACCTGCTGACGGACACCGCCTGCCTGCCGCGCTCCACCGCCTACGCGCTGCTGGGCGGGGTGGAGAGGCTGCTGGTCAGGGCCGTGGCCGAGGAGGTGGCGCTGGACGAGATAGCCGAGCTGTGCGGCATCGTCCCGATCGAGCGCCCCGCCGTCCGGGAGGCGGCCTTTCCCGGTACGCCGGAGGGCGGCCCGGCGACGACGAGATCCAGGGAGGTGGCCGGTGACCACGCCTGACCCCCGCGTCGCCGCGGAGACGGACCTCGCGGTGCGGGAGCCCGCGCCGGACCCCGCCACACCGGGGCAGCCGGCGCAGGACCGGCGCGAGGAACTGCTCGGACGGCTGGCGCGGCTGTCGCCGGAACGGCGCGCGGCGCTGCTGGCGGAGGCGCGGGAGCGGGACGGAGGCAGGCGGTGGCCCCTGTCGTTCGGGCAGGAGCGCCTCTGGTTCCTCAGCAGGTTCGACCCCGACGACACCACCTACCACACCCCCTGGTGCGTGCGGCTGCGCGGCCGGGTCGACGTGCGGGCGCTCGCCGCCGCCTTCACCCGCGTCACCGAGCGGCACCATGTGCTGCGCACCCGGTTCCGGCTGGCCGGTGACCGTCCCGTCCAGATCGTCGTGCCCGTCGCGCCGGTGCCGGTGGAGCGGGCGGACGTCACCGGCGACCCGGCCCCGGCCGTCGTGGAGTTCGTGAACCGGCCGTTCGACCTCGCAGGCGGCCCGCCGCTGCGCGTGGCACTGCTGCGGCTGGGCGAGGAGCACTTCCTGCTCTGCGTCGTCCTGCACCACATCGTCGTCGACGGCTGGTCGCTGGACGTCCTCATGCGGGAGGTGACCGAGTGCTACGCCGCGCACCGCGAGGGCAGGCCGCCGGCGCTGGCGGAGCTCCCGGCGCAGTACCCCCAGCTCGCCGAGGAGGACAGGCGCCGCGCCGAACGGGACGAGGACGCCTCCCACCTCGACCACTGGACCCGCACGCTCGCCGGGGTGCCGGCGCTCGACCTCCCCGCCGACCATCCTCGTCCGGCCCGCTGGAGCGGGCGCGGCGGGCAGGAGAGCCTGCTCGTGCCCGACGAGGTGATCACCCGGCTGGAGGGCGTCGCCAGGGGCGCGCGCTGCACGCTCTTCATGGCGCTGCTCGCCGCCTACCAGGCGACCCTCTCGCTCGCCTCCGGGCAGCGGGATCTGTGCGTGGGGGTGCCGGTCTCCGGCCGGGACCGCACCGAGATCGAGCCGCTGATCGGCTACTTCGCCGGCACGCTCGTGCTCCGCGCCGACCTGTCGGGCGACCCCACCTTCCTCGACCTGATGAAACGCGCCCGGCTGACGCTCTTCCGGGGACTCCAGCACGCCGGTACGCCGTTCGAGCGGATCCTCGCCTCGTTGCGCCTGCCCCGTGACCTGAGCAGGCCGCCGCTCTTCCAGGCCATGTTCAACCTGCACAACCTGCCCAAGGACGACCTGCTGCGGACCACGATGGGCGACCTGTCGGCCGAGGTCTACCCCGTCCCCGCGACGGGCCGTACCAAGGCCGAGGTGTCCGTGGACGCCTGGCGGGGCCCCGAGGGCCTCGGCGGCGTCCTCGACTACAGCAGTGACCTGTTCTCCGCCGGAACCGCGCGGCGCCTGGCCCGCACCTTCACCGACGTGGTGGAGCGGGCCGGGGCCGACCCGGGCCTTCGGCTGTCCGACCTGAGAGGTGTACGACCGTGGTGATGTCCTTCCCGGCGCGAAAGCCGGGACTCACGGCACCAGACCCGCGCCAGGAGGGCATGGTGACGGTGCCGGAGCTGATCCGCGACCGGCTGGAGACGGCGCCCGACGCGGTGGCGGTCAGCGGGCAGGGAGGCGAGCTGACCTACCGGGAACTGCACCGGCGGGTCGACGACCTCGCCGCGGTGCTGCGCGAGTGGGGAGTGGGCCCCGAGGTCCCGGTCGGGCTGTGCATGGAGCGCACCACGGGGATGGTCGTCGCGGTCCTGGCGGTCTGGGCCGCCGGAGGCGCGTACGTCCCGCTCGACCCCGCCTTCCCCGAGGAGAGGCTGCGGCTCATGCGCCAGGACGCCGGGATCGGCCTGGTGCTGACCCAGGCCGGCGTGGACCGGCGCCTGCTGGCCGGAGTCCCCCGGATCCTCGTGCTCGCCCCGGACGGCACCGCCCCCACCGTTCGCCGCGGCACGCCCCGGGGACCGCGGGGTGACCTGGCGTACGTGATGTACACCTCGGGCTCCACCGGGCGGCCCAAGGGGGTGGAGGTCCCGAGGCGCGCCGTGCGGAACCTGCTCGGCGCGTTCGCCGAACGGCTGAAGCTCACGCCCGAGGACCGCTGGCTCGCCGTCACCACCCTGTCGTTCGACATCTCCGTCCTGGAACTGCTGCTCCCCCTGGTGTGCGGGGCGCGGGTCGTCGTGGCCTCGGCGAGCCAGGCGGCCGACGGCCGGGAGTTGCGGGCGCTGGCGGTCGCCGAGCGGATCACGGCGCTGCAGGCCACCCCGGCCACCTGGCGCATCCTGCTGGAGGCCGGCGGGGTGCCGGAGACGATCCGCACCCGGCTCTGCGGGGGAGAGGCGCTGCCGCGCGACCTCGCCGACGCGCTCCTCGCCCCGGGGACGAGCCTGTGGAACGTGTACGGGCCGACCGAGACGACCGTGTGGTCCACCGCGGGGATCGTGGCGCCCGCGCCGGCCCGGGTCGTGCTGGGAGAGCCGATCTCCGAGACGTCCCTGTACATCCTGGGCGACGACGGCCTGCCGGTCGCGGACGGCGAGGCCGGGGAACTGCACATCGGCGGGGCCGGGGTGGCCCGCGGCTACCGGGGCATGCCCGCCCTGACCGCCGCCCGCTTCCTGCCCGACCCCTTCGCGGCCGGCTCCGGGACGCGCATGTACGCGACCGGCGACCTCGTCCGGCGTACCCCGGACGGCCGCCTGGAGTACCTGGGCAGGGCCGACAGCCAGGTCAAGGTGCGGGGGTTCCGCATCGAGCTGGAGGAGATCGAGACGGTCCTGCGCTCGGTGGAGTGG
Source organism: Streptosporangium sp. NPDC049644 (assembly GCF_040675205.1). Lineage (NCBI taxonomy): Bacteria > Bacillati > Actinomycetota > Actinomycetes > Streptosporangiales > Streptosporangiaceae > Streptosporangium > Streptosporangium sp. NPDC049644. Next base: position 3,662 of record NZ_JBFAOJ010000174.1, read on the forward strand.
GTGCGTCAGGCCGCCGTCGGCGTCCATCGGGGACCGGACGGTCTGCCCACGCTGGTGGCGTACCTGGCCGGTACGGAGGGAGCGGCACCGGAAGGGGCGTGGGAGGCGCTGCGCACCCGGCTCGGGGCGAGCCTGCCCGAGTACATGGTGCCCGCGCACCTCGTCACCCTCGACGCCCTGCCGCTCACCCCCAACGGCAAGCTCGACCGCGCGGCACTGCCGGCCCCCGACAGGGCACGGGCGTCGACGGCCCCCTACCGGGCGCCGTCGAGTGCGGCGGAGGACGAGCTCGCCGCGATGTGGGAGGAAGTGCTGGGAATCGAGCGGCCGGTCGGGGTCGACGACGACTTCTTCGAGCTCGGCGGGCACTCGCTGACGGCCGCCCAGATCATCGCCAGGGTCCAGTCGCGCTTCGGCGTCGCCGTGCCGCTGGTGGCGTTCTTCGAGCATCCGACCGTCGCCGGGCTCGCCCGGCAGCTGGACCGCCTGGACGACGACGACCTGGACCTCGTCGAGATCGCCGCGCTGCGCGAGCGGCTCGACGGCCTCGGTGCCGAGGAGCTCGCGGCGATCCTCGACGAGCTGGGGCCGGGCGCATGAGGGCGCCCCTGTCCCCGGCGCAGGAGCGGCTCTGGATCCTGCAGCGCCTCGATCCGGACGACGCCTCCTACAACATGTATCTGGTACGCCTGCTTCGCGGCCCCCTCGACCAGGCCGCGCTGATCTGGGCGCTCACCGACGTGCTGGCCCGCCACGAGAGCCTGCGCACCAGGTTCACCGAGGAGGACGGCGTCCCCTGGGCCGTGGTGGAGGCCGGGGCGCCCGGCATCGAGTGGCTGCGCTCCGCGAGCCGCGAGGACGCGGAACGCCTGGTGGCCGAGCGGACCAACGAGCCGTTCGACCTGGGGGCCGGGCCTCCGCTGCGGGTGGCGGTGATCCGGATGACCGACGACCGGCACGTGCTCTGCGTCACGATGCACCACATCATCTCGGACGGCTGGTCGCTCAACGTCATCCTGGACGACCTGGCCGACTGCTACACCGCGCGCCTCGCCGGGGCCGAACCCCGGCTGCGCCCGTTGCCGGTCCAGGCGGGCGACTACGCGCGCTGGCAGCGGCGCAGGGCCGAGCGGGCCGTGCCGTACTGGCGGAAGAGGCTCGCCGCGCCGCCCCCGGTCGAGCTGCCGTTCCGCCGGGAGGGGGCGGGGAGCGGGCAGGGCGAGTTCCAGCGCGTCCGGTTGTCGCCCGAGACGGCGCGGAGGCTGGAGCGGCTGGCCGCCGAGCAGCGCACCACCCTGTTCACCGTGCTGGTCGCCGCCTACCAGACGTTGCTGCTGCGGCACACCGGGCAGACCGACGTCCTGGTCGGCACCGTCGTCGCGGGCCGGGACCGGGTCGAGCTGGAACCGATGGTCGGATACGTCTCCCAGACGGTGATCCTCCGCGGGAACCTGTCGGGAGACCCGCCGTTCACCGGCCTGATCGGCCGCAGCCGTGGCGAGGTCCTCGCCGCGCTGGGCAACCTCTCGGTCCCCTTCGAGCAACTCGGCCACCCGGTGGAGTCGCTGCTGTCCTCCATGCTCATCCTGCACAACCAGGACGCCGGTCCCCGGCGGGCGTTCGGCGAGCTGACCGTGACCGACATCGACGCCGGGTTCCGGCAGGCCAAGGTGGACCTCCTCGTCGAGGTGTGGTCCGACGAGAACGGGCTCGGGCTCTCCCTCTGCCACGACACGGGCCTGTTCGAGGCGGCGGAGGTCGGCCGCCTGGCCGCCAGGTTCGCCCTGCTCCTGGAATCCGTCGCGACCCGCCCCGACACCCCGCTCTCCGCGCTGCCGATCTGGACCGACGCCGACCGCGCCGACCTCCGCACCCTGTCGGCCGGGCCGTCCCGCTCCGGCGGCCGCGAGCCGTCCGATCCCCGCGCCCTGCCCGCCGGGGCAGCCGGGAGCGCCGGGGACGTCCTGGTTCCCGAGATGATCAGCCGGGCCGCGCGGCGGACGCCCGAGGCCGTCGCCGTGGTCTGCGGGCGGGAGAGCGTCACGTACGGCGAGCTGCTGGCCCGCGCGGGCGCGCTCGCCGGGGTCCTCCGCGAGGGCGGGGTCGGCCGTGGCGACGTCGTCGGGGTCTGCCTGCCCCGCTCGATCGAGGCGATCACCGCGCTGCTCGCCGTCTGGTGGGCGGGTGCCGCCTACCTGCCGTTCGACCCCGACGTCCCGGACGAGCGGCTGGCCTTCTCGATGGCGGACAGCTCGGCCACCCACCTGATCACCCTGCGCGAACCGCCGCCGGGCCGCGTCGCCGTCGCTCCCACGCCCCCCACGACCCCCGCGCTCGCCGGGGGCGCACGCGCCCCCCTCCGGGGCGAGACCGTGCCGCTGGACGCCGCGTACGTCATCACCACCTCGGGCTCCACCGGCGTGCCCAAGGGCGTGCTGGTGGAGCACGGCGCGGTGGCCGCGCGGGTGCGGTGGATGCGCGCGGACTACGGCCTGACCTCCGGCGACCGGGTCGTCCAGTTCGCCTCGCTCAGTTTCGACGCCCATGTCGAGGAGGTCTTCCCGGCGCTGGCCGCGGGGGCCACGCTGGTGCTCCTGCCCGACGGGGCGACGAGTCTGCCCGACCTGCTGGCCTCGCCGGAGGGCGAGGCGGTCACCGTGCTCGACCTGCCGACCGCGTACTGGCACTCGCTGGCCGAGGAACCGGGCGAGATCGCCTGGCCCGCCTCGCTCCGCCTGGTGATCCTCGGTGGCGAGCAGGTCTCCGCGGCGGCGGTGGAGCGCTGGCGCGGCCTGTTCGGCGACCGGGTCCGGCTGGTCAACACCTACGGCCCGACCGAGGGGACGGTGATCGCCACCGCCGCCGACCTCGGGGCGCGCGACGTCGTGGGCCGCCCGCCGATCGGCGGCCCGATCGCGGAGACCAGCGTCCGGGTGCTCGACGACCGGGGAGAGCCCCTGCCACCCGGCGCGGCCGGGGAACTGGTCATCGGCGGGGCCGGGGTGGCCCGCGGCTACCTCGGCAGGCCGGCGCTCACCGCCGGTGCCTTCGTCCCCGACCCGTACGGTGCCCCCGGGGCACGCCGCTACCGGACGGGGGACCGGGCGCGGTGGCGCTCCGACGGGCGGCTGGAGTTCCTGGGGCGGCTGGACGCGCAGCTGAAGATCCGAGGTTTCCGGATCGAGCCGGGGGAGGTGGAGAGCCGCCTGCTCGCCCATCCGCAGGTGGGGCAGGCCTTCGTGACCGGCCGGGGCGAGGAGCTCGTCGCCTACGTCACCGGGACCGCGGATCCGGCGGACCTCAGGGAACACCTGGGGCACTCGCTGCCACGCCAGCTCGTCCCCACCGCCTGGGTGAGCCTGGAGGCGTTCCCCCTCACCCCGGGCGGCAAGATCGACCGCGCGGCGCTCCCCGAACCGGTCGCCGCCTCCTCCGCGGAGCGGGTCGCGCCGCGCACGGACGCGGAGCGGCTGGTGGCCGGGATCTGGGACGAGTTGCTCGGCACGGGGGCGGTCGGCGTCTTCGACGACTTCTTCGCACTCGGCGGGCACTCCCTGCTGGCCACCAGGGTGGCGGCGCGGATCAGGCGGGCCACCGGCGTCGAGGTCCCGATCCGGACCGTCTTCGCCATGAGCACCGTCGCCTCGCTCGCCGAGGCGCTGGAGGAACTGCTGATCAGGGAACTGGACGCGCTGACCGACGAGGAGGCCATGGAGCTGCTCGCCGGCACCGACCACTCCTGATCTCGCCGGTGCTGCTCTCGGGCGCGCTCCCGGTGGGAATCCGGTGTCGGCCGGGGGGCTGTTGATAAGGGAGTGAGACGGCGTAACATCCGGGCACGCCTCGTGTTGTCGGGCGCTTGTTCGGAGTCGTGAGTCACCAAGATGCGAGGGCCCATGAGCGTTGTCCAGCCCGTTCCCGACCCGAGGGCGGCGCTCGCGGAGCCGACACGCAGGGTGGGCCCCTGGTGGGTGGCCGGCATCTCGCTGGCCAATCTGGCGCTCTGGATGGGGTACTTCGGGCCCCTCCAGGTCCTGCTTCCCTCGCAGGTGGCGGCGATCGACCCGGCGGGCAAGGAGGGGGCGCTGGCGCTGGTGACCGGGCTGGGGGCCGCCGTCGCGATGCTGTTCAACCCCGTCGCGGGGGCGCTGTCCGACCGCACGGCGGGCCGGTTCGGGCGCAGGCACCCGTGGTCGCTGGCCGGGGCGCTGGTCAGCGCGGGAGCGCTGGCCCTGCTGGCGGGGCAGGGGTCGATCGCCGGCATGGCGGTCGGCTGGTGCCTCGCGCAGGCCGGGCTCAACGCGATGCAGGCCGCGCTCAACGCCGGGGTGCCGGACCACGTGCCGGTGAGCCAGCGGGGTGAGGTGTCGGGCTGGATCGGGATTCCCCAGTCGCTGGGGGTGGTGCTCGCGGTGGTCCTGGTCACCATGGTCGCCACCACCACCGAATCCGGATATTTCCTGATAGCGGTGCTGATCCCGCTCTGTGTGCTCCCCTTCGTTCTCACCACTTCCGACCCCCGCCTGCCGGCCAGGCCGCCCTTCGAGCTCGGGGCCTTCCTGAGAGGTTTCTGGATCAGTCCCCGCGCTCACCCCGACTTCTTCTGGGCCTGGCTGACCCGCTTCCTGATGCAGCTCGGCAACGCCATCGCCACGCTCTACCTGCTGTACTTCCTCAGCGACGAGGTCGGCTACGAGCGGCTCTTCCCCGGCGAGAGGGCCGAGGACGGCCTGCTCACGCTGATCCTGATCTACACCGCGACGGTCGTGCTCACCACCGTCGTCGCGGGCGTCGTCTCCGACCGGCTCGGCCGCCGCAGGGCGCTCGTCACGGCCTCCGGCCTGATCAGCGTGGTTCCCGCGGTGATGCTCGCGTTCTGGCCGCAGTGGCCGGTGGCGACGGCCGGTGCCGCGATCATGGGGATCGGCTTCGGCATCTACCTCTCGGTGGACAACGCCCTGGTCACCCAGGTCCTGCCGGCCGCCGAGGGACGCGCCAAGGACCTTGGTGTCATCAACATCGCCAACTCGGGACCCCAGGTGCTCGGCCCGGTCATCGCCGGTCCCATCGTGGCCGGTCTCGGCGGCTATCCGGTCCTCTACCTGACCTCCGCGGCCCTCGCCCTGCTCGGCGCCGTCCTGGTCTGGAAGATCCGCTCGGTGCCCTGACCGTACGGGCGCCTCCTTTCGCCGGGAGCCGTGCCGCGCGCATGCGCGGCACCGGCCGTCACCACGGCGCGCCCGGTTGAGAGGCCCCACAG
>NZ_JBFAOJ010000175.1:0-7232 GCF_040675205.1 Streptosporangium sp. NPDC049644
GGGCGGGGCGGGAGGGTGAGGTCAAGCGACGAACTGGGCGAAAGCTGCAGCCATGAGCTGGTCGATCACCTCGGAGGGCAAGCGCACCTCGTCCGACAGCCGGGCGCCGTGTGAGCGGACGATGACCAGGAGTTCTTCTCCTGCTCCGGCGTGCTGCCAGATCGGGTCGAGGAGGTCATCAACTGCGCTGGTTGCGGGCAGCCATCCGGCAACGATCGGCATACGAAGGTCCGCGCCCTGGCGGATGAGGGCGATCCGTTCCCAGGACGAGGGGCGGGGTCCGTCGACAGGCACGAGCGGGTCCTTTCGGTTGGGTGCCTGCCCGGTAAGACACCGGGCAGGGCAGAGGGCGGGCTACTTGGAGGCGGGGACGGCGTAGAGGTGGAAGAGGGTGTCGCCCGCGTCGTTCTCGCCTCGGTGGTCCCACTCGCCTACCTCGTAGGTCACGCCGTGGATCGAGACCGTGTCCGGGGTGGCCTTGTCCTTCGGGACGTAGCTGACGAGGGCCCGGGCCACAGCGGCGACGGGCTCGAACCTCACCTCGGCGCTGCTCTCCCACGAGTCGGGGACGTTGCTTTCGCCGAGGGCAACCTGGTAGTCGGCGGCGTAGAGCTGCCACTTCTTGCCGCGGATGACGAGCTGGTAGTTCGCGGCCCAGCGGGAGTCGGGTCCGCGCTGGTGGGCGATGACGGTCCAGTCGCCGAGCGTGTCGCCAACGTTGGACTCTCGGAGGTCGCGGGCGACCTCAGCGGGGAGGGTGATGTTCTCGGCCATCAGGGGTTCCTTTCGGGGAGTCGGGGGCTACGCGAGCAGCGCGGGGGGCGATGGTCAGCAGTCGCCGTCGCAGTGGGGGCGGTGAGCAGAGGTCCGGGCGGGGTTCTCCAGGTGGCGGAGGTAGTCCAGGGCGATGGACTCGGCGGCGACGTCTCCGTCCCAGCACCTGGGGGCGTGCTCCAGGAGCTCGTTCACGAACTCGTCGGCGGCGTCGACCTCCGGAGCGGGCAGCGCAACGGGAGGCCATGGGTTGAGGTCAGGTAGGCCGAGCCCGTCGAGGAGTCCGTCCACGTCGGCAGCCAGGGCATACAGGTGGCGCAGTCCGAGGTCAGCGCCGACCTGGTGTCCGGTTTGGAGGGCTTCGCGGATGATGCCGGCTGCGGCGTCGGTGTTGCGGGCGCACTGGGCGGCGTCGCGGGCTGAACGCTCCACGTCGGCGGCCACGACCGCGAGCACCGAATCGGTGATGCAGTCGGGGCACTTCTGCGGGCGTTCGCACTCGGCGTGCAGGACGGCCTCACGGATCTTGTCGCGGAGGTCGGCGGTCGTCTGGACGGTCATTCGACCTTCCCTTCGTAGCTGCTTGTCGATCTTGTTTTCGGTTGGAGCCCCAACCTGCGAACTGGTGTGCGGCTCAGAAGGCCGTAGAAGCCCGGACAAACCCACCCCTAAGCCGTGGACCCGCCAGCCCTACGGGGCGCTCTCCGGCAGTGCTGGGGCGGCGGACGGGGCACCTGAGACGGACGAGGCGAGAGCAGCCCCCAGCGGGAACACTTCGTCCGCGTACTCCAGCGCCACCCGCCACGCCCGCGGGTCGGAATCCACGTCGCTCGCGTCGAACCACCGCTCGTCGTCGAAGTCGCTGCACTCGGAAGCGACGACGTCGTCTCGCTGGATCACTCCGTAGGTGTCGCCCACGCGGACGACCAGGACAGTTCCGTCAGCGGGCTCGCCAAGCAGGTCCGCGAGGTGGCGTTTCGTGCTCATCGGGCTTCTCCTTCGTCGTTGATCTTGTTGGCGGCTTCCCGGCGGGCATCGAGAACCGCACGGATGCACGTCTTCTCGATGTCGCGGACGACTCCGGCCATGTACCGCTTGCCTCGCGGGGTGAGCGGCACGACCGTCTTCAGACTGGTGAGCCCGTTCAGGCCGGTCCACTCGTAATCCTCGGAGTGGATAGCGACCCTGAATTCCAGGTGGGCGGCGCGGCCGTCGTCGCACAAAGCGCGGTAGTCACGGCGGGCTTGGCGCCAGTCCAAGCGGTTGCGGACCAGGGCGCGGATGCGGCGGATCATGCGACCACCTCGTCGAAAAGCGCCGGAGTGGCGTTCAGGAAAGGCCGGTTGGACCACAGGACCTCGGTGCGCGCCTGGTTGTTGCCGTTCGCCTGGCCGGTGTGGGCCTCGAGCTCGAGGCGGTGCCACCCGTCGTAGAGGTCGTCGTAGAGCGGGCTGTGGTAGCCGGACAGAACAACGGCGGCGCGGCAGGCGTCGAGGGCGGCGTGCAGTTCGCGGTGGTCGTTCTCGCCGCCCATCTCGTGCCGGTAGTTCCGTGCCCGGGTGGAGCCGAGGTAGGGCGGGTCGACGTAGAGCAGGACGCCGGGGTGGCGGCCGTATGCCTGGATGAGGTCCAGGGCGGGGCGGCACTCCAGCGACACGGAGGCGAGGCGGTCAGCGACGGGGGCGAGGCGGGAGACGTAGCCCGCGAGGTAGCGAGGCATCCCGGAGGACGATCCGGCGGCGTCCTGGAAGTGGCGCCATCCGGTGGAGGAGCGAAGGGTTCCGGCGCGGCCCTGGGTGAGGCGGACCCAGACGAGGCGGGCGCGCTCCAGGTCGCTCACGGCGGTCAGGTCGACGTTCCGGGCGGCCTCGTACTCGGCACGGCTGTGCGGAGTGAGGGCGCAGACGCGCTCGAGCTCGAGCGCGTCGTCGCGGAGCATCTTCCAGAAGTGCATGAGGTCGCCGTCGAGATCGTTGACGGTCTCCATGCGACTGGGGCGCTTGGCGAGAAGGACGGCGAGGCTCCCGGCGTAGGGCTCGACGTAGTGCTCGTGAGCGGGCAGCAGGGCGGTGATGGCGGGGCCGATGGTCTGCTTGGACCCGTAGTACGGCACGGGCGGCGCGAGGCGGGTCATGCTTTCTCCTCAGCTTCACGATCTTGGGCGGTCGGGTCCGGAGGACCAGGACGAGACAGCAGTCGATCCACAGGCGCATCCCCAACCTGGGGACAAGCCGGGGCAGCCGCGGTCACGGGGACTCGCCATGCTCGAAACGGGCTGAGCGCGCAGCGCGGTAGGCATTGAGCAGCCGCGGTGTGTGATGGGCGAAGTGCACGGCAGGTTGATCGGCATCTTCTGGCAGATCGGGACATCCGATTACTTGACCTGCTGCTTTGATGATCGCGCGGCCACAGTGAGGGCAGTCGCTCCACCACCAGAAGCCGCTCTTCGGCCGCCGCATCATGGAGCTCGGGTCCAGGCGAAAAGCGGTGGGCGGAAGGCCGATCTCCCACTGCGCAGGCCGAACCGGATACTCGCGCCAGCCGTCTTCGTCGGTCCAGATGTGACCTGGGCTTCCCATGAAGTCTTCAAAGCTCGTGATGTGGGAGAGGTCCGGCGCGGGGACCTCGGGCTTTCCGAAGTAGACGAAGGCCGTCGTCCCCGTCCCCTTGGCGAGGAGTTGAGCCTTGCCGATCTCCTCCTTTGTCGGGAAAGTCCCCTTGATCTCAAGCCAGAAAGCGAATCTGCTTTCCGGGTAGACCAGGAAGTCGGGCAGGTAGGGGATCCCCTCGATCACGTAACCCTGCGGCTCGTAGTCCCATGGCACTCCCAGAGCGTCCATGAAGACAGCCCACCTAGCCTCCGCGCGAGACCTGAACCGATACCCGGCGTAGCGCGTCTCGATCGGTTTGATGTTCATCAGCACGCCTCCTGTGATGCGGGGATGAGGGGGTTGATCGTGAGCCGGTACATGGCGACGACGTCCTCGACGCGGGCGATCGTGCGTGACAGCCGATCGCCGCAAGGGGCGCAAGCGAACGAGCACGCCCGGTCCCGGCCGCCCCGCTCCGTGGGGCGGTCACGGACCAGCAGTTCGGTAGCCGGCGCGGTCTCGCACCAGTCGCAGAGCGGGCGGACCGCGGTCACGGCGCCGTCTCCCGGTTGAGCGGGACACCAGCGCGGACCGCGAGAGCCTGCACGGCGGTGTCGAAGTCGAGAGTGTGGAGGGTGCGGACCCAGCCGACGACGTTGCCGTGACGGCCGCACGACAGGCAGGACCAGAACTCAGGAAGGACACACAGCGTCTCACCGGCGGGGCAGAACGGGCAGCGGCCCGCTGAGAGCGACGGTTCGTCGTCGGACGGCGTCAGGTCGACGGTCCGAGCGACGACCTCGGGAAGCGGGTTCAGGCGGCACATCAGCGCGATGTCCTCGTCCCGGATGCGGATACGGTCCATGAGCACTCCTTCGGGGGGTGAGGTGGTCAGACCGCGTAGAGGTTCGGGCGCCCCGGCGGGGCGTAACCGGCCATGTCGACGAAGCGGCTGTAGTGGAGCTGGTGGGCGAGCGTCACCGTGCCTCGCTTACCGCCCCGGTTCTTCTCGATGATCAGATCGACCTCGCCGGCCCGCTTGGACTCTGGCTCGTAGAAGTCCTCCCGGTGCAGGAGGATCACGATGTCCGCGTCCTGTTCGACCGCTCCGCTCTCCCGGATCTCGCTCATGCGGGGCACGGCGTCGGCGCGTTGGGTGGGGCCGCGGTTGAGCTGGGCGAGCAAGACGATCGGGACACCGAACTCGCGGGCCATGAGCTTCAGGCCGCGGCTTTGGGCGGCGACCTGCTGCTCCCGGATGTCGATCTTCGCGGGGGACTTCAAAAGCTGCAGGTAGTCGATGATGACGATGCCGGTTTCGCCGGTCCGCGACAGGCTCCGCAGGCGGCTACGGATGTGCTCCAAAGAGCAGTTCGGGGAGTCGTCGATGACCAGCGGCGACTCGGTGACCCGCCAACTCGCCTGGCTGATCTTCTCCAGATCGTCCGGCGACACCCGGCGGCTCGTGATGTGGTCGTGCTTGACCGACGCCTCCGCGGCGAACATGCGCGACAGGACTTCCTTCTTCGACATCTCCAGCGTGAACAGCACCGCCCGCTGCCCATCCCGCAACGCGACGGACCGGGCGATGTCGACCGCGACCAGGGATTTACCGACCGAGGGGCGGGCGGCGATCACGATGAGCTGGCCCGGCTTGAACGTCGGGATGTAGTCCCGCTCCAAGTCCAGGTACGGCGGAGCAACCCCGACCAGTGCGGTGGGTGGGTTCTCCAGCTCGTCGAGGAGTTCGGTGACGACGTCGACCAGGTCGGTGTCGCGGTGCGCGTCCCGGCTGGCGGCGGCCTCGTCGATGAGCTTGCGGATGCGGTCGACGTCGGTTTCGGCGTCCCAGTCGGCGCCCTCGGCGACCTGGATTCCTTGGCTGCACGCCAGGTGGATGCGGCGGCGGCGCGCGTCTGCCGCGATACGGCGGGCGTGGTAGGTGACCGACCCGCCGATGGCCGCGTGCTCCATCAGCTTCCCCAGGTACGTGCCGCCCCCGACGCGCTCGGCGTCACCGCGGGCGGTCAGCTCACCGAACACCGAGGTGGGGTCGACGGGTTTGCCGTCGGCCAGCAGCGCCAGCGCGGCGGCGAACACCGACCGGGCCGGGCTGAAGAAGTCCTCGGCGGTGACGAGTTCGGAGGCTTCTTCGAGCGCCGTCTTGGACTGCATGGCGGCGCCGGCGACGGCGATTTCCGCGGCGATGACGGCGTCGCTGGGCGCCCACCGGTCGAAGCCGCTCAGGCCGAGGTCTGTGGTCACTGAGCCCTCCGCCGGTCGGTGCCGAGAATCTTGACGGTCATGGCGCCGTCGGACAGGCGGGAAGCGACCCGCTCGGCGAGGAGTTCCCGCAGGTCCGGCTTGTTGGACGTGAGGATCGTGGGCCGCTGGTAGGGCCAGCGGATGTCGATCAGCCTCATGATGTGGTCGGCGTCCCAGTCGGACACACGCACCGAGCCGATGTCGTCGATGGCGAAGATGTCAGCGTCGGCGAACCGGTCGAGTGCGGCTTCGTCCACGGGCGGGGTGATCAGGCGGCGCAGTTCGTGGGCGGCGCAGATCTCCATGGTTCCGAGGAACCCGGCCTCGATCAGCGTTTCCTGGAGTTTCCACAGCGACCAGGTTTTGCCGCTGCCGACGTTGCCCACGATGATCAGGCCGCCGGGCTGTCCGGAGATGAACCGGTTGGCCCATTCGGCGATCTGCGGGTTCAGGTCGCCTTTGGCGGCGAACACCGGGGGACGACGGGCGGCGAGTCGCTCCAGGCGGGCGGCGATCTGCTCGCGCAACCACAGTTCGGATGCTGCACGGCGGGCAGCGGCGTAGTCGTACTCGTCGGGGTTCAAATCCGGATCTCCACGTTCTCAAGTTCTTCAGCGGTCGGGGTGTAGGAGCGGGCGCCGGTCCCGCTGACAAAGCGGGAGCCGTTCGACGAACCGCCAGCAGCGCCAGCGGGCCGGGCGTTGTCCCGGTCTTGGATCTCTTGTGCCTTGTCGATCCAGTTACGCCAGGCGGCGACCCAGTCGCGGCACCGGCGGTCGTTCTGGTGTGCGTGGTTGATGAACCGGATGGTCTGCCGGTCTAGGTCGACCGTGTAGCCCTTCTCGGTGGCCGAGGTCCGCATCTGCGCGGTGACGGCGAAGTCATCGGGGATGGGGGTTTCGGGCTTGCGTCGAGATTTGGCGGGCTTCTTCGTTGCCTCGTTCGTCCGCCGCGAGGCGGCGGGGTCTACCCCGAAAAGAGAACCATCCGGAAGATCAACTTCTTCAACAACCTCAACCCCTATAAAAGACTGGGATGCCCCCCGGGGGGCCTGCTGAGAATCCTCAGTCGGCCCCCCGGGGGGCACGCTGAGATCGGCCTCCTGAGTCTCAGGGGGCCGATTGCTAGCACCCTGAGAATTTGGCTCAGGGTGCTTGGAATCGGCCCCCTGAGAATCCTCAGTCGGCCCCCCGGGGGGCACGCTGAGATCGGCGCTTTCAGCAGGACCCTCGGGGGACACGCTGAGCGGCTGACCGTTGATCGCGGCGCGGTAGACAGCGGTCTGGTGCTTCTGCCCGCGCGCAACCTGCACGAGGAACCCAGACTCCAAAGCCGCCTTCACCTTCTCCCCCACCTTCCGCTCGTTCCGGCCAAGCAACACCGCGAGGTCCCCCCTCGGGACCGACACGCGCCCACTCGCGTCCATGTGCAGCGCGAGGGTCATCAGCAGCACGCGAACCGAGTCGGTGATCTGCACGGAGCGAATGACCGCTCGCAGCCACCGGGCCCGGTACGTGCCGTCGTACAGCCCGCCGAGGATGTCGTCGTTCACCTGGTCGGGGTCTCCCTTGATGGTTGGCTTGGTTTGGGTCACTCCTCGCA
>NZ_JBFAOJ010000175.1:7329-8663 GCF_040675205.1 Streptosporangium sp. NPDC049644
GGCCTAATCCTCTATTGAAAGTTGGCCTAACCTTCGAGAGCAATGTTTGGCCACACCCTGATGTGCGAGAATTGGCCACATGACCGACGCCGAGAAGGAGCTGGACCTTGCCGTGAAGGCGCTCAAACGCGCCCCCACGGGCAAGCGGGCCGCCGCGCGGGGTCGGGTACGAGCGGCGGTCGTCGAAGTCCTCAGGGAGGGCAGGCCGCTGATGGAAGTTGTCGAACTCAGTGGCTACTCCCGGGAACGCGTCCGGCAGGTTGCCCGCGCGGCCGGTATCGAGGCACCGCCTGAGCAGCGCGCGAAGGGCCGACCGAAGCAGGACCCCGCTCCTTCTGCTGGTTCCTGAGTCCCCACAGCGGGTGATCATGGGCCTCCTTCCTCACTGCTAGAAGGGGCGGGCACACAAGACCCGCCCCTGGTACGGCTACTTCGGGGTGGGGAACTTCTCCTGCTCGGAAAACCGCAGCAGCGCTACCTCGCGGCCCTCGCGGTGGGCGTTCCACGACTTGATGGTCAGCGCGGCGGAGTGGCTCTCATGGACGCGGCCAGGCTGGGAATTAAGGTCCATCAGCCGGTTCCGCAACGTCAGGATCGGGTTGCCCTTGGCGAGCATCGCGCCGTCAGCGAGCCGCTCGAAGAACTCGGCGCACTGGCCCTCGTCCAGGGCAGCGAACAGCCACCAGCACAGGCCGATCGTGGACGGTGCCAGCAGTTTTGCTCTGCGGTGGTGGCTAGCGGCCTGGGCAGCTTCCCGCAACTGCGGGTGCTGGTCGAGGAACTCGAACGACTCCAACGCGGACGGCTGGTACCTCGCCGACCTGCTGCGGAGTCCCCGCTCCCACAGCAGGGCTCGCCGAACAACCGCCGCGAGCGTGCCGGGGTCGGTTTCGCCGCGGAACCCGAACCGGTCGCGCATGGTGCGCTTGGCGCCGTCGTCAATCGTGTTGCGGGCGGTCTCGGGCAGGTTCGACACCACCAGCATCCAGCCGGATGTGCCGGACGCTCGTCGTGCCTCCAGCCGGTGCTGGCCGTCGATCAGGTTTCCCTGGACGTCGCGTCGGATCGCGTCGCCGTTCTCGGCGAACCAGCCGGCCAGCATGTCTCGCTCGATCTTGTTGCTGGCATCGGGCCGCATCGAACGGTTGTTGTTGTTGCGGTACAGCAACTCCTCCGCGAGGGCAGGAGTCATCCACACCAGCTCGTACACCACCCCGTCAGGGGAGACGAACGACCGAGGGTTGTACCTGCCAGTCACGGACTGGGCGACACTCGCCGCACCGTTGGAGGTCGGCTCGTCTGGGGAGATGAACGCTACGGTTGTGGCTGACATC
>NZ_JBFAOJ010000176.1:0-8342 GCF_040675205.1 Streptosporangium sp. NPDC049644
CCACCGACCACCCCGCCCCGGTCACCGTCCCCGCCGCGGCGGCGGTGCGCGCGGCCCTGCGCCGCGGCTTGCACCTCCTCATCAACACCGCCGGCCGGGGCGGGCCCGCCCCGGCCGAACTCGCCCCGGGCGACGAGGTGGAGGCGCAGCTGCGGCTGAACCTGCTCGGCGCCTGGCGGGTGACCGCGACGGTCCTGCCCCACCTGGTACGCGCCAGGGGGCGGGTGGTCTTCATCGCCTCGCGGATGGCGGTCCTGCCGCTGCCGCTGGCGGCGGCGTACGGCGTCTCCAAGCGCGCGCTCGCGGCCTACGCCGACGCGCTCCGTCTCGAGGTCGGCACGCATGTCGGCGTGACGACCGTCTACCCGAGCATGGTCCGCAGCCCGATCCACGACAGCACGAGACAGGCCGGGCTCTCCCTGGACGCGGTGTCCCGGCCGGAACCCGTCGAGGGCGTGGTCGACGCGATCGTCCGCGCGGTCACCGCCCGCCGGGCCCCCCGTGACGTGGCGACCACCCGCCGGGGGCGGGTCGAGATGATGGTGGGCAGGCACGTTCCCGCCCTGGCCGACCGTCTCGTCCGGCGCACCGTCGCCGCCCGCGTGGCGGCCGGTGACTTCGCGGGCGCCCCCCTCGCGGCGGGCATGGTACGCCGGCACCGGAGCTAGGGCGCGTATTCAGTTGTGATCAAGTGATGGTCCCTCTTCTCCGGGACGACTGCCGCGATGTGGCGCTTCCGCGGGTGAGCACGGTTACCGCGGGACGAGCCGGAAGCACGACCACCCGCCGCGCGGTGTGCCTCAGGGGCGCCCGCCGTCCCCGAGGTCCTGCTCCCCGGTGATTCCACGCTCGTACGCCGCCAGCGTGTCGACGAACATCCGCCGCTGGTCCGCCGTCAACGGTTCGAGCGCCCTGCGCCAGGCGGTGGCCCCCCGCCCCAGCCAGCCGTCGATCGCGGGCCGGTGCGCGTCGGCGATGCTCACGATCTTCCGGCGCCGGTCGTTCTCGTCCTCGCGCCGCTCCAGGATGCCCTTGCGGCTCAGCTCTCCGACCATCAGGCTCACCGTCGCCGGCGCCACCTCCAGCCGGGCCGCCAGCTCGTTCACGCCCAGCGATCCGTCGAACAGCAGGTAGGCGAGGAGCGACAGATGCCGGGGGGCGAGCGAGAAGGACTGGAGCTCCTCGGGAATCCGGATCCGCTTCACCCGCCCGACCATCCGTGGCATCAGCAGCAGCAGCGTCCGGATCGTGTCGTCGACGCCCAGCCCGGATCCGCCCGTCTCCCGATCATCGGTTGACATCCGCCACTCCACTCAATAGCTTTCATATAAAAGTAGCTTTGCTATCAAAGCAAAATCACTTCCCTCGCTGATGCTACCGAAGAGGTGCTCCCCCATGGCAGAACAGCAACCCACACCGGCGGAGTTCAATCGGCTCGTCATCGACGAGTTCCGCGCGAACGGCGGCCGGGTGGGCGGAATGTTCGAGGGCGCCCCACTCGTCCTGCTGACCACGACCGGCGCTCGGAGCGGCCGCCGCCACACCAACCCCGCGGTGTACCTGCGCGACGGCAACCGGGTCCTGGTCTTCGCCTCCAACGCCGGTCTGCCGAAGAACCCCGGCTGGTACCACAACCTGTTGGCCGACCCCCGGGTCATGGTCACCATCGGCACCGCCGACGGCGGCACCGAGACGTACGCCGCCGAGGCGGTACCGCTCGAAGGCGACGAACGCGACCGCCTCTACGCGGTCCAGGCCGAACTCGACCCGGCGTTCGCCGCCTACCAGGCGGGCACCACCCGGGTCATCCCGGTGATAGCCCTGCACCGCCTGAACCTCGCGGCTGACCCGGCGCGCAACCGGGCGATCGGCGAACACCTGAAAACCGTCCACGACCAGCTCCGCCGGGAACTCGCCTCGGTCCGCCGCGACGTCGACGCTTTCCTCGCCGGGCATGCGGAGCCGTACGCCCCCGGGACGCCGGCGCCCCGGCTGGGCGAGGAACTGGCCCGGCACTGTCTGACCTTCTGCGGCGCGCTCCATGCGCATCACACCAACGAGAACGGCGCGTTCACCGTTTTCGAAAAGGAGTTTCCCGGGCTCGCCCCGGCACTCGACCGGCTCCGCCGGGAACACCACCTGGTGGCGCAGTCCCTGACGGACCTCCAGGCACTGCTCGCCGACCTCACCTCCGGCACCGGTACGGCCGACGCGGACCGGCTCCGGGCGGAGCTGGAGCGGCTGGCCCGCGATCTGGAGGAGCACTTCGCCTACGAGGAGCGGCACCTCCTTCCCGCGCTGGGAGCGTAAGGCCCCCGGCCCGGCCGCGCGTCAGAACCCGGCGAGCGAGGGCATCGGATCGGACGCTCCAGCGTGGAAGACCCTGCTGAGCACGGTCCGTAACCTCGACGGCCCGGGCGTCCCGGCGGTCGACGAGTCCGCGGATCTCCTCCCAGGCGGTCATACGCCGGCCTCTTCGCGGCGGGTGATCCGAGGGAGCTCGCCGGGCGCGGCGGCCTTCGTCCCGGCAGTCGACAGAGCAACCTGCTGCTGCGAACCGAACATGCCGGGAACGGTAGTGGTCCACTCCGGCGATTCGGCCACGGGCCCGTTACGGGGCCGTGGCGGAACCGGTCCGCAGCCCTCTCCCCGCGCGCCGCCAGCGGGCGAGCCCACCGGCCAGCGGGCGCGCCGAGAAGCCGTGGTCGCGGAGCAGGCGCACGGCCTGCGGGGAGACCACGCAGTAGGGGCCGCCGCAGTAGGCCACGATCTCGACGTCCCTGGGCAGCTCGTCGAGCCGGTCCCGCAGCTCGGCCAGCGGAACCGACACCGCCCCCGGCACGTGGCCGCGGGCGTGGTCGGCGGCCGGACGCACGTCGACGATCACGATGCCGGGGTCGTCGAGACGCGCGGCGAGCTCGTCGGCGGTCACCGCCTCCAGGACCGCGACCTCGCCGAGGTGCTCGGACACCGCCTCCCGCAGATCGGCGAGCCGTTCCGCGGCGAAGTCCTGCAGCTCGCCCAGGAAGCGCGAGACCCGCTCGTCGGCCAGCCGGTAGTAGACCCGGGTACCCGCCCTGCGGCTCGTCACCAGGTGGGCCGCGCGGAGCTGCTGCAGCTGGGCCGAGGTGTTCTTCAGCGGGATGTCCGCCTCCTCGGACAGCTGCTCGACGGTGCGCTCCCCCTGGTCGAGCACGTCGAGCAGCCTCAGCCGCACCGGACTGGCCAGCGTCCTGCCGATCCGGGCCAGCTGCCGGTAGATCGGTTCCTCGGGAAACTCCGCCATGGCCGTCAGACCATGTACTGGTCGTGCCGGAGGTAGACGTCCGTCCACTCCGCGTCGCTGAGCCGGCGCCCACCGGCCGCGATCTCGGCGAGCTCCTCGAAGTAGCCCTCGCGGGGTGCCCCCGGCGCGAAGAGCAACAGCATCGAGGCCGGTTCGCCGGACTCGTTGCGGAAGGCGTGCACCCCGCCCTCCGGGACGTACAGGAAGTCTCCCGCCGTCGCGTCGGTCCAGGTCTTCCCGTTGAACAGCCGCACGGTCCCGGAGAGCACGAAGAAGGACTCGGAGATCGTCCGGTGGAAGTGCGGGTCCGGGCCGGACGGCTTCGCGCCCATGTCCCAGCGGTACAGACCGAACTGCCCGTTCGTCGAGGCGCCGGTGCCCAGGTAGCGCACCTCCGTCCCACCTTCGCCTATCACCAGGTCCGGCCCCGCGCTCGCCGGCCGGAAGAACCCGCTGCTCTCGCCCGTCTCGCCCAGGTAACGAGGCTCCGGATATGACATCGCACCCTCCAGTTGGTCCGCTGTAGCCCATATTCTAAAGAACTATAGAATATGGGAAAATCCCTGCCGTGACATCCACGGTGAACGGTCAGCGGAGCAGGAGGTTGAGCAGGACCGTCAGGAGGACGGAGAGCAGCACGGAGACAAGGATCATGGTCAGGCACCCGGCCCAGCCGCCCAGGACCCTGATCTCCGTATTTCCGATGCGCATGCCGTCGTGCTACCCGGCGACGGCCGGGGAAACCCGGTCCCTCGTCTCGCGGCCGATGCTCGCCGGTGAACGCCAAGGCCGGAAACATTCTCCCGGGACGGGGACGCTCGATGTCGATTCGGCCCGACGCCGTTCGTGTAGTGGGTAGGACGCCGATGGCGGCGTCGCACTCGCCCAGGAGGACCCGATGAAGCAGTACCTGCTCAGCATCTACCAGCCCGACGGAGAGGCTCCCCCGCCCGAGAGGCTGGAGCCGATCATGCGGGACGTCGCCGCCCTGGACCGGGAGATGAGGACCGCCGGCGCCTGGGTCTTCTCCGCCGGTCTGCACCCGGCGAGCACGGCGACCGTGCTGCGGGTCAAGGACGACGAGCTGCTCATGACCGACGGCCCCTTCACGGAGGGTTATGAACTATTGAGTGTTTATCAGTTTTTCTCTGAATTCCTCCGCTCAGCGGTCCAAGGCGTCGGAGGGAGTGGCACGCGACGCCAGGGGCCGGTGTCAGGTTTTCTCGCCATCCGGGAGTTGTTGATCACTCCCCGAAAGTAAGCTCATTGTCAGCGATCAGCAGCGGCGAGTAAATGGCGGGGGTGGCGTGGTGCGGGTTCATCAGGCCTACCGCTACGCCCTCGACCCCACGCCCGCCCAGGCGGCTGCGTTGTTCTCGCATGGCGGGGCGGCACGGTTCGCGTTCAACTGGGCGCTGCACCAGGTCAAGGCGGCCCTGTCCCAGCGGGAGGCGGAGAAAACCTACGGGGTGCCCGCTGAGATGCTGACCGAGGTGCCCTGGTCACTGTACGCACTACGCAAACTGTGGAATGCGGCCAAGGATGGAGTGGCACCATGGTGGGCAGAGAACTCCAAGGAGGCGTACAACAGTGGCCTGGACGGGGTGGCAAGGGGACTGAAGAACTGGGCCGCCTCCCGCAAAGGCACCCGAGCGGGTAGGAAGATCGGGTTTCCCCGGTTCAGGTCCAAGCACCGCACCACCTCCGCCTGCCGGTTCACCACCGGCACCCTCCGCGTCGAGGCTGACCGCCGTCATGTCACGCTGCCGCGGCTAGGCACGATCCGCACCCATGAGTCCACCCGCAAGCTTGCCCGTCACCTGGAGCGGGGCACCGGGCGGATCCTGTCGGTGACCATCCGATATGAGGGGGGCCGGTGGTTCGTGGCCTTCACCTGCGAGATCGACCGCACCCAGCGCACCCCCAGCAGACCGGACGCGGTGGTGGGGGTGGACCTGGGGGTCAAGCACCTCGCGGTACTGTCCACCGGCAGGGTCGTCGACAACCCTGAACATCACCGCGGCGCGTTGCGGCGGCTGCGCAGGCTGAACAAGCAACTGGCCCGCCGGAGCGGCCCGCACACTCCCGACGGTGGTGATCGCCGGGAGCCCTCCCGGCGTTGGCGCCGGGCCAAGGCGGCACTGGGCAAGGCACACGCCCGCGTGACCGGTCAACGGCGTGATGGCCTGCACAGGCTCACCAGCAAGCTGGCGGCCACCTACGGCACGGTCGTGATCGAGAACCTCAACGTGTCCGGCATGCTCGCCAACCGGCACCTGGCCCGCGCGGTCGCCGACGTGGGGATGGGTGAGGTGCGTCGCCTGCTCACCTACAAGACCGGCTGGAGTGGCGGCCGGTTGGTGGTGGCCGACCGGTGGTACCCGTCCAGTAAGACGTGTTCGGGTTGCGGTGCGGTGAAAGCCAAGCTGCCCCTATCCGAACGCACCTATGAGTGCGATGGGTGTGGTCTGATCCTGGATCGGGATCTGAACGCCGCCCGTAATCTGGCCGCGCTCGCGGCCGACGTCGCCCAGAGTCGCGGGGAGACGCTAAACGCCCGCCGAGGAGCGGTAGGACCCGGCACTCGTGCCGGGCACGCACCGATGAAACGGGAACCCCGGCAACGGGGAACGCCGCCACGGCAACGCGGCGGCTCGCTGATCCTCACTGACAAACACTGAGAACCAGCGAACGGCAAGGAGCACCTCGGCGGGCTCACCGTCGTCAGGGCGCCCGGCCTCGACCCCGCGCTCGAATGGGGCCGGAAACTCGCCCGCGTGACCACCCTTCCGGTCAAGGTACGGCCGTTCCAAGGCAAGATAACGGGCTAACGGACGGCTTCTGCTCTTCGGCTGGATTCCACCCGCGGACAAGGTGCTTTCGTCCGTCTTCGTGGGAGCGGTACCATCGGGCACGCCAAGGATGATCCACAAGCTGCTCGGAGGACAGGCGTCATCCGCTGGGCGCGGATCGCGCTCGACGTCCGCTGCGCCTCCGGTTACGAGTCCGCCCCGTACGAGAAGGAGATTCCCATGAGCCGGCCGGTCGTTCTGCCCGCCTTCCCCGCTCCGCTGCGCTGGTTGAACCGGCCGGTCGGGTGGAGCGTCGACGGGGACGACGCGCTGGCCATCGAGGCGGGCCCGAACACCGACCTGTTCACCGACCCCGGCGGCCCCGACCGCTTCGCCAACGCCCCCGCCCTGGTCGGGCGGCTGGACGGGGACTTCACGCTGAGCGCCCGGATCAGGGTGGACCTGCTGAGCACCTACGACGCCGGGGTCCTGGTGCTGCACGGCGACGAGCGCACCTGGGCGAAGTTCTGCCTGGAGATGTCCCCGCAGGGCAGACCCGCGATCGTCTCCGTGGTGACCCGCGGGGTGTCCGACGACTGCAACTCCTTCACCGTCGAGGGCGACGACCTGCGGCTGCGGATCTCCCGGATCGGCTCCGCCTTCGCCTTCCACGTCTCCACCGGC
This sequence comes from Streptosporangium sp. NPDC049644, assembly GCF_040675205.1. Taxonomy (NCBI): domain Bacteria; kingdom Bacillati; phylum Actinomycetota; class Actinomycetes; order Streptosporangiales; family Streptosporangiaceae; genus Streptosporangium; species Streptosporangium sp. NPDC049644. Next base: position 6,763 of record NZ_JBFAOJ010000176.1, read on the forward strand.
ACGGGCTTCTGGCATCTCGCCAGGTACTTCGCGCTCGACGGAGACCCCGAGGTCGGCTTCCTCGCCCAGTCGCCGACCGGCCAGGGCTGCACGGTCCGCTTCGAGGACATCCGGCACTCGGCGACCCGCCTCCTCGATCTGCGCAACGGCGAGTGAACGGCGCCTATCCACGCATCCCGAACAGGAACCGGGTCACCCGCGTGCGGCGCACCAGCAGGTCGTACGCGGCCACGGTCAGGACGAGCGAGGCCGCGACGATCACGAGGTACTTGACCAGGATCGGCGCCTCCCAGCGGACCACCCCGTAGGCGACCCCCACGACGATCGGCTGGTGCAGGACGTACAGCGGCAACGCGGCGGTGGCCAGATAGCCGTACAGCCGCCGGCCCCGGCCGTCCGGCGTGTCCCGCGCGGCGGCCGGTGCCCCGCGACGACGGTCGAGAAGTCCCAGGATCGCGACCAGCCAGCACCACCCCGCCATGCCGTACAGGGTGCGGACACCGATCGAGAGAGCGGTCATGTCCGTGAAGGGGTCGCTGCCGGGAGCGTTGCCCGCGATCAGGAACCCCGGCATGCCGATCATGAACAGGGTCAGACCGAGTACTCCGGCCGTCACCGCGTCCCGGCGCATCGCCGCCCGGAACCGCTCGTCGGCGGCGAGCACGAACCCGTACAGGAAGAACAGCAGGTAGGCCCAGCGGTTCCAGCCGGCGTACGCCTCCTCCAGGCCCAGCAGCGCGCTGACCATCGCGATCGGGACACCGGCCAGCAGCACCGCGCCGCGCCGCCGGACCGTCGTGGCCAGCCGGTCGCGGATCCGGCGGCCGAGGTCGCGGGGAAACCAGCGGACCAGCGCTGCCAGCGACAGCGCGAACGCGAGCAGCATCACCACGAACCACAGGTGCCCGGCCTCGAAGTGCTCGCCCTGTACGACGAAGGGAAACTCCGCCACGTCCAGGCGCACGTCGAAGAAGCGCGGCAGGAACCGCAGGTACGACTCGTGGTACGCGGGGTCGGCCCGCAGCCGCAGCCACTGCGGCACCGGGATGATGGTGAGCGTCGCGAACACCAGCGGCACGCCGAGCCGCAGCAGCCGCTCCGCGGCGAACCCCGCCGGATCGCGCCGGCGCAGCGAGTGCCACGAGCCGAGACCGGCGATGAGGAAGAGCATCGGCATCGCCCACACCACGCCGAGACCGGCGGCGATCGTGGTCGCCTCGGTGGTCTCGGCGTTCTTCACGTAGTAGTCGTCGCGGGTGTCGAACACCAGCGCCGAGTGGAAGAACACCAGCCCGACCACCACCAGGGTGCGGATCGCGTCCAGCTCCGGCCGCCGCCCCGGTCGCGCGGCCTCGAATGGTTCGATGGGTGCCGTCGTCATCCCGCCTCCGCCGCTGTGCGCATCGGGACCAGTCTCTTGCCTGTCCTCTGTTCGCGCCACCGGGCCGTGGGCCGAAGAAGCGGGTGAATCCACTTCGGGGGCGACGGCCACCGGACGATCGCCCTCGACCGGGTGGTCGCCGCCTGGCTGGCGGTGGCCGCGACCGTCCTGCTGACGGCGGGAACGGTCGCGATCGCGA
>NZ_JBFAOJ010000177.1:0-3404 GCF_040675205.1 Streptosporangium sp. NPDC049644
GGCGAGCACGTACGGGGAGCGCCTCGCGCAGCTCGCGACGAATGAGCATGGCTTCGAGTGGTGCATCCAGGTCGTCGACAACGGCGACGGCACCCGCACCCGGTACTGGGTGTGGGGCTCCCCAACGATCGGTAGCGAGGCTGCCAACCACAAGTTCATGGAGCCCGGCAACGTCCTGTCGTGGAGCGAGGACATTGATGCGCTCCGCGGCGGTACCGCCTTCCAGGTCCGCGGGGAGAGCATCAACGATGACGCGTCTACGACCAGTGAGCCGCTGGTGTCCACCGTCGCTCTCGCGCAAGCCCACATTGATGCGGGCTGGCCAGGTATCGACGTCACCGCGGACCGCTCTGGGGCATCGGATCAGGACACGTTGAACTCCTTCGCCGCCTGGTGGGCGGCGCATCGGGCGGGCACGGTGCGGGTGCATCAGGCGACGGTGCGACTCGCGCCGAACACCAGTTTCGGGCCGGGCAACCTCGGCGACTGGGTGACGATCATGCTGGTCAACCCATGGTGGCCCATCGTCAACGGCGTCGCGAGCTTCGCCAAGTCGTGGCGGGTCGTCGGCATGGCCTTCAAACCGCCGGCGAAAGGCTCCGGCCAAGAGGAATGCACCCTCGTGTTCGAAGAAGCAGAGGAGTCGTAGATGCCTGAGTACCCTGACGACATCCTCGCTGATATCGCTGGCATGCGGAAACAGCTAGGGCAACTGTTCGGGTCAGGTCAGCAGCGGCCACCGATCACACAAGCCTCTGCGGGGCTGATCATGCCGGATCGCACCTCGCCCACGCCGCCGGCCAGCGGTGTCCACTACTTCAGTAAGGACAACCGGCCCACCGCGATCACAGCCGATGGCGATGAGTATGACCTGGTGCCGATCCCGCCGCTGCGGGCACAGCCTGTGGATATCGCCGCGAACATGACGTCCGGCACGATCGGCGGCGCTCCGAACGCGGCCCAGTACAACGCCCTGTACAACGACGTGCGAGAAGTACGGGCCCAGCTCAACGCGCTGATCAACAGCCTGCGGGCCGCGGGCATCCTCCTCACCTGATCGGAGGCCCTCGTGCGGACCGCTTTGGCTTTCGAAGACGACGACCGACCCGATCACCTGCGGCGCGATGTTGCTGAGATACGCGACAGGCTCAACCGCCTGCTGGATGCGCTCCGCGCCAAGGGCATCGTCTCCTAAGACGCGCTACCCGGCGGCTTCGCGGGCGGCGCTTTCCCATATATCGGCTCCCCTCCGCCGATCAGCACCTACCAAGAGAGGCGGACCCCATTGGAGTGGGCGCAGATCCCGATCGTTCAGCTCGGGGCGGTCGGCGTCTTGCTGGCTGTGCTGTGGCTAGTGTTCACCGGGCGCCTCATCCCCAGATCAACACTCGAAGACGCTCGCAAAGACGCCGAAGCACGGGCCACGCAGGCAGAAAAAGACCGAGATGCGCGGGTCGCGGAAGCCGAGAAGGACTGCGGGCAGTGGCACGACCTCTTCGAACGAGAGCGTCAATCGCACGACATAACGAGGCAGGCGCACGCGGAGGAGATCCGGGCCGCTCTGCTCGCCTCCACAGAGGGCGCACAGGTCGCCGCCGCTCTACTGACCGAGATAAGAGCCCGGCAAGAGGCGAACCAATGACGCGACCAGGCGAGGATCGGCCCATTGATCAGGCCGCGGAGGATGTCGCTGACTCCCACCGCCGCGCGGAGCGGGAGCTCGCCGCTGCCCGCGAGTCCGCGAAACGCACCCTGTCGCTCGCCCGCCGGCTCCGGCGGCTGCGGGAGGCAAACGGGTTCGCGGAGTTGATGGATGACGCGTTTGGGGGCCGTCATGGTTGAGGTCCTCCGAGTAGCGGGTTCTGCCCTGGTGGTGGCGTCCGCTCTGCTGGCGGTCGCGTGCGTGGTTGCTCAGGCGTTGCTGGCCCGCTGGTGGCAGACGCCGAGCGGACGGCACGTGTTCGTGTTCCAGGGCGTGTTGGCAGCGTGCCTGAGCTTGTGGGCTGCCCGGCTGTTCTTCCCTGACGGGGACTGGTGGCAATTTGCCCGGCTGGTCGCGTTCGCGGGCGTCCCGGTAGTGCTCGCGTGGCGGCTGCAGATCATCATCCGGACCTGGCGCAGCAAGCGCCACGAGCGCGCGAAGGAGCCTCCTGATGGCTGATCCCCCCTACCCGTTCTCTGGCGAGAAGTCCGAAGCCGAGCTCGTCGCCGAGAACGTCGATACCCGCCCGTGGGGTCCGACTGAGCCCGACGAGGAGCAGATCCTCGCCGCCTTGTACGGAGCTCCTGACGAGGACGGCATCTACCAGGGAGGAGGTGAGACGCAGTGACTGCGGCGAAGATGCTCGCCGAGGCGCGCAAGAGCCTCGGCATGGCGGGCCGGCCCAACGTCATCACACGGGACTACGCCAGCCGTCACGGCTTCGTGTTCCTGCTGGCGCCCTGGTGTCAGATGAGCATCACCAAATGGGCGCGTGACTCCGGTAATGCTGGCCCGGTGCTACCGAATGGGGACCGCGCCTTCACGGTGTGGCACGCCGAGGACGGGGACCGGCTGGGGCTCTGGTACGCGGGCACGGTCGCGAACATTCGCAAGTACGCCGAGCCTGGAGCAATCGTCTACTTCGACTGGGGCGGAACGGATTCGATCCCGCATATCGATCATGTCGGCATCGTCGAGGTGAACTTGGGCGACGGCAGGATCCAGACGATCGAGGCGAACACCGGGAACGCGTGCAAGAGACGCATACGGGGGGCGGGCGTCATCGCTGGATTTTGGAACCCGCCCTACGCCAGCAAGCCGAAGGTCGAGAAGGACCCTACGGAGGTCATGGTGAAGAAGCTTCCGCTGCTCAAGCCCGGCGCGAAGGGCTCCCACGTCAAGACGGCGTTCTTCTTGCTGAAGGCGCGCGGCTACGCCAAGGACCTAGACCCCGCCGTCGTCGACCCCACGGTGTACTCGCCGCAGGTCGTCGCCGAGGTAAAGCGGATGCAGGGCGACAAGGGCATCACGAAGGACGGGGAGATCGGCGCCGGGGAGACCTGGCCGGCGCTGCTCGGCGTGTGAGTCGTGGACGTCGTGCACGCCTTGTTGTGGCCGTATCTGGCGAGGGTGGCTGCGCTGTGGCCTGACCTGCCGGAGACCGGTGAGGACGACGGGCCGATCCCCGGACTCGTGGATGACACCAACTGATCCGTCACTGAGAAGTGGTTCCAACGGAACGGCCTCTCAGTTGGAACTGATGGCCGCTGCTCCAACTCGACTTGGAGGTGGTCGTCGTGAGTCTGAATGCCTGGCCTCGCCGATGCCCCGCCTGCGACGGCGAGGCCGTCCGGGAGTTGTTCCGGATCGAGTCGGACCCCATCTTCCAGCCGGGCGGTGACCTCGCTGTGTACGCCTGCCT
>NZ_JBFAOJ010000177.1:3499-5943 GCF_040675205.1 Streptosporangium sp. NPDC049644
TATGCCCCGCCTGCGACGGCGAGGCCGTCCGGGAGTTGTTCCGGATCGAGTCGGACCCCATCTTCCAGCCGGGCGGTGACCTCGCTGTGTACGCCTGCCTGAGCGAGGAGTGCGGCGAGGAGTTCGACTCCGATGACCCGCGCATTCAACTTTCTCGTCACTTACTTGAATTCGGCGTCTCCGAATTCAAGCTCACCTGAACCTCCCGCCACGGTGGTGGGCCATCCCTAGGAGGGGCGCATGAAGATCTTTGGGCGCGAGCCTGTCGTCTGGTTGGGAGCGATCTCCGCTGTCCTGGCCGTCCTCGTCACGGTCCCGGCCGTGGGCCTCACCGCGGATGCCGCGTCGTGGATCATGGTGATCGTGTCCGGCGTCTTTGCTGGCGCCGAGGCGGTCATGACCCGGCCGTTCGTCGTCACGGCTCTGACTGGCGCGGTGAGAACGATTCTCACGGGTCTGGTGTTTTTCGGGCTCCCGCTGACTGAAGAGACTTCAGGAGCGGTCGTGGCCGCGCTGAACATGGTGCTGGCGCTGGTGCTCGCGAACAGTGTCACCCCCGCTGCGGATCCGGCGCCCGGTTTCGTCCGGGCGAAGACCAGCGTCTCTGCCTAGTCCTCGTTTTCTGAAGGGCTGCGCTGTGCGTTTCTGGAAGATCCTTTTCAACCTCGGTCGCATCCACGAGGGGCTCGCTCGCATCGAGCGGGCGCAGTCTCATCTCACCCGAAAGGTAGGACTCATCATGGCCAAGCAGGACGAGATCAACAACCTGGTCACGCGTATCGACGTGGCTGTGTCCGGTATCCGCTCCGACATCGAGGCGATCAAGGCGGAGCACCCGGAGGTGGACCTGTCCGCCCTGGAGGCTCGCGTCGCCGGGCTGGAGGGTCTGGACGCGGAGTACCCGGCGGCGCCTCCGCAGGAGCCGACTGAGCCGGTCCAGGAGTAGCCTGGCCTCCTCGCTCTGAGCGAGGCTTTGCTTCCTGTCGTCCTCCGGGACTGGCAGGGAAACGGCCAATCGTGCTGGCCTAACCCGGAGCCGTTCGCGGCGAAGGGCAAGGTGCTCGGCATCGCACGAGTTGCCCGCCGTCCTTCGGGGCGGCGGGCGTAAGCGGAAGAGTGGTGAGCGCCAGGTGGAAGCCCTGACGCTTCGTGGTTCGACTCCACGGGTTCCGTGTGGGGGCGCCGGGGTTCCCGACCGGCTGGCGCGATGCTGAACGACCAGAGCCGGACGACCCGCCCATGGCCTTGCGGCGCCCCCAACCCCCCGGCTGAATCCGTATCAAGCCGTAAAAGCGCGTTCATCGCACCCGAGATCTCCGGCATGTTGGTTACGCTGGGCGCAGTCCTTCGGCTTGGTCTTGAGGGGCACGGATGGGTAGTCGCGAGGGCCTCTCGCTGTCACGGTGGAGCGTGGAGAGGTCACGGGGTCGAGTCGCCAGGTATGGCCGCTCGGCCCCTTTCAATCGCGGGAGGTCAGCGTGAGCCAGCAGGACGACGAGCCCAGGTTGAACATCCGCATGCAGGCGGCGTTGGATAGCCTGCCTGCTGAGCGGATGGAGCCGCACGGCGGTTGGGCGTTCGACCCCGACGCCGAGTGGCAACGGGAAACCGATCACGCAGCGCAGTGCATGATGCAGGACTGGCTCACTGAGACGCTCGCCTCCAACCCGGGTCCCGTTCGCATCCGCGTTCCGGGTACGGACGGGTTGCCCGACACGGTGATCTCTTGGGAGGCGCAATGAGCGAGCAGGACCCGCGCCTGTCGGAGCTGCGCCGGACCATGCTGGACGCCGGACTGGATCTCGTCTGGGAGATCCACCTTCCTCCGCTCCCCGAGGGGGCCGACGACGCGGAGACGTGATGGCAGACGACCGCGTAGAGCAGGCCATCGCTGACTGGCTGACCATGGCGTGGGCCATCGAGGAACTGGCCGACGCTCGCGACCGTGCACGCCTGTGGCTGATTGAACGGGGAGGGGCGTGATGGCTCGGATGCTTGGCCGCTACCAGACGCCCGGCTGCTGCCCTGGCATGCGTGAGGGGTGGCGCCGTACCCGCCGCGCCGATGGCTCTGACTGCTCCGGAGCGGGCACAGACCCCCGGTGGAGGAAGCGTGTGGAGCAGCGCGAGTTCACCCGCTCCTACACCCCCGAGGGGGAACTGCCGACGCCGCTGGACGACCCCTTGGACTGCCGTCACGGCTGTAACGGCGACTGCGTCACCAGCGGGTCCGAGGTGTGCAACTTCACCTGCCACACCGTTTGATCACCTGTCGCGTGAGCGAATCGAACCAATCAAACTCGCACGCCATACTGGTGGTGGAGCCCCGGACGTGCGGCCATGCCCGGACGGGGCTCCACACAAGGCCGTTGCGCTGGCCTGACTCTCCCCTCCGAGGGAGACAAGCGTCCCCGACGCGCGCGAGCGCCCGCCTCCGCACGGACG
>NZ_JBFAOJ010000177.1:6029-8112 GCF_040675205.1 Streptosporangium sp. NPDC049644
GGCCATGCCCGGACGGGGCTCCACACAAGGCCGTTGCGCTGGCCTGACTCTCCCCTCCGAGGGAGACAAGCGTCCCCGACGCGCGCGAGCGCCCGCCTCCTCACGGACGGCGGGCGCTCTTCGTCGTGTACGGGGTCAGCGTGGAAACTCACAACCATGCGTCGTCCCAGGTTACCGACACTCTCTTCCCGTCCCAGGTGATGGTCTCTGCCCGCACTCCGTCCTGCGTCTCGGCGTACGCTTCGGCGACATCTTCCGCCGTGACGATGCGACCCTCGATCGCGGCAGGGGACTCGAAGGACTCGCGGATAGCCACCCTTGTCAGCTCAGGCGACAGCTTCAACAAGACGGGAAGCTCGTAGTCCTTGACTTTCTGCGGTTCGCAGGGCGCCCCGAAGTGGGCCAGCAGGGAGAAGCCGTCCTCGTTCATGACCTCATCCTCTCTCTTCGCTGTGTACGGGGGCAGATGTTCCCCGGAGCTCATTCGACCCACATTCCCGGGCATTCCTCGTCGTACCGGTCCGGGGTGCAGTGCTCGCAGAAGGCAGTGCCGCAGACCTCGCAGCGAGGCCCGTTGTGCCCGCCGAAGTCGGCCTCGACCTCATGAGCGAAGTCGTCGATGCTCCCATTCGGGAGACGTTCGAACTGGTGCTTCACCGGGGTCGCGACCTCGGGCGGCCACTCCTGCGAAGCGATCCAGGGGAGCAGCCCGCTGATCTCCGCCTGCTTGGAGGCGGTGAGTTCCTCCCAGTCCTGTAGGTCCGTCCACGCTGTGGATACGGCTTCTGGGTAATCGGCTGCCTCCTGGATGAATCCCCTGGCTTGAGCGAGCTGCTGAGGGCGGATATCCGGGCGTCCAGTGCTCACGTCTCCACCCCTTCGGGTGTCCAGTCCGGGTTCCAGCCAGGGCGGTAACGACGCCCGTACGCGAGCAGGAGCACCGTGCGGCACGGCGCCTCGACCGGTACGTCGGCGCCGTCCCTGCCTTTCTCGAAGCAGACCGTGCAGGACTGGCCGAACCCGCTGTCGTGGATCTCGTGCTCGTCGAGGATGGCGAGGTCTGCTTCGCAGCGGGCGATCGTGTCCCGAGGCTGCTGCCGTAGAACGTGGTCAAGATCTTCATCGTTGAGGATCCAGTCCACGACCACGTTCGTCGGGTGGCCGACATGGATGCTGCCGCCGTCGTCGCTGGCCCATTCGCCCTTGGTTGCAGCTTCGGATGCTTCCTTCTCGGCGACGATCTGAGAGCGCAACCAGGTCAGCATGTCCTCGCTCACCGCTCCTCCCAAGGCGTGTCCAGCCAAACAGTGAGCGCATCCCGTATAGCCCGAACCTCATCTTCAGCGAGGCGCGCGAACGCATTCTGGTTGTGGATGCCGGACCCGATGGCCAACAGGACCGCATCTTGGTCAGCGCTCGGGCTGTTCATCAGTGTGACGGGGTAGCCGTACATGTCCTTGAGCTCAGCGAGGAACTCGGGGCGGTCGTCGGCGGTCTCTTCCTCAGCCACAGCGCTCCTCCGGTGGGGGTCTGCCTAAGACTGTACGATCCGCTCGCTAAAAGGCCGACCTGCTATACATATCGCACGATCATGCTACGAATGGCTGCACGATTCGCCGTTGCCGTTCTGGCGAGGCGGGAGTATTTCGTTTTTCTTACATGCGCCCGGATATGCCGGGTGTGGATCGGTCCTTTCTGCCACTCTGGTCGGGCCGCGCCACGACTTTCCCTTCGTCTTCTGGAGTAACCACCATGCGTCTCCGTACGCCTGCTGCGATCCTTGCCACCGCCGTGCTCGCAGTCGGCCTGTCCACCGTCACCACCGCCTCCGCCGCGCAGACGGCCCCCGGTGACGTGGTGACTGCCTGCGTCAACACCAAGACCCGGTATGCACGCATCGTCAACGCCAGCACGAAATGCCGCACCACCGAGTTCAAGACCTCATGGGGCGGCCAGGGGCAGAGTGGTGTCGCCACCGCCGGTCCGCAGGGGGAGCGTGGCCCCGCCGGGCCTCAGGGCCCGCGGGGTGAGCAGGGCCTGACCGGTCCGCAGGGGCCGATCGGGAAGACCGGCCCGCAGGGTC
>NZ_JBFAOJ010000178.1:0-8007 GCF_040675205.1 Streptosporangium sp. NPDC049644
GGAGCCGAGGTCACGGACCGTGGAAGCAGCGGAAGGGGGCCCGGGGCATGCCCCGGGCCCCCTTCGTGGAGCGGTCAGGCGCCGCGCAGCCGCGCTCCGGTGCGCTCGGTGGCCAGGGCCACGGCCGCGTCACGGGCCGCGGTGGTCTCCTCCACAGTGAGCGTTCTGTCGGCCGCCCGGAAGCGCAGGGAGTAGGCGAGAGACTTTTTGCCCTCCCCCACCTGGGCGCCGGCGTAGACGTCGAACAGCCGGATCGACTCCAGCAGCTCGCCCGCGCCCTCGCGCAGCGCCGCCTCCACCGGGGACACCGGGGTCGCCGCGTCGACGATGAGCGCGACGTCCTGGCTCGCGACCGGGTAACCGGAGATCGCCGGTGCCTGCGGCCGACCGGCCGGCGGCTGCTCCAGCCGGGTCAGCTCCAGTTCCATCGCGCAGGTACGCGGAGGCAGGCCGTACGCCTCGACCACGCGCGGGTGCAGCTCACCGGCGTGACCGACGAGCACGTCACCGGCGTACAGCGCGGCGCAGCGACCCGGGTGCCAGGGCTCGTGCCGGTCGGCGCGGACATCGAGGGCGACGCCGGCCTCGGCGGCCACCACCCGGGCCGCCTCGACCGCGTCCGCCCAGTCCGCTTCCCTGCCCTTGCCCCACCAGCCGGACGGCTCGAACTCCCCGGCCAGCACGACCCCGACCCGCAGCGGCTGGGCCGGCAGCGCGGACTCGATCGAGGCCAGCTCCTCCGGGCTCGGCCTACGGTCGACGCCCAGCACGGGGGCGACGGCGGGCGCGCCCGGCGAGGGCCGGTAGACCAGACCCGTCTCGAACAGCGCCACATCGCCGAACCCCCGGCCCACGTTGCGGACCAGCGTCTTGAGCAGGCCCGGCAGCAGGGTGGTCCGCATCAGCGGCTCGTCCTCGCTGAGCGGATTGGCCAGCCGTACGGCCAGGCGGCGCGCGTCGTCGGCGGGCAGCTGCAGGTTGTCGAAGTCGCGCTCCCCGCTGAACGGGTAGGAGAGGGTCTCGACGTAGCCGGCGGCGGCCAGTGATCGGCCGACCCTGCGGCGCAGGCGCTGGCTCTCGGTGAGACCGGCACCCGCGGGGGCGGCGGGAAGGATCGAGGGCAGGTTCTCGTAGCCCTCCAGCCGGATGACCTCCTCGGCGAGGTCGTTCGGGTCGGTCAGGTCGGGCCGCCACGACGGTGGGGTGACCACCAGCATGTCGTCGCCGACGACCGTGAGCTTCGCGGCGATCCCGTCGGCGGCGGTGCCACCGGTGCCGCCGGCGGCGCCCTCGACCGCGCAGCCCACCTGCTCCAGGCGGTGGATCACCGTCTCCCGGTCGTAGACGGTGCCCGCGACCCTGCCGGGGTAGCCGCTCGGGATGGCGACACGGAGCGGCTCGACCTCCACCTCGGCGTGGGTGACGCCCGGCTGGATCGTGCCGCCGCCCAGCTCGGCCAGAAGCCGGGCCGCGCGCCAGGAGGCGTACAGCGGCAGCTCCCGGTCGACGCCCCGCTCGAAGCGCTTGGATGCCTCGCTGACCAGGTTGTGCCGGCGCGACATGCGCGCGATGCCGCTGGCGGAGAAGTGGGCGGCCTCGATCACGATGTCGGTGGAGGCGTCGGAGATCTCGGTGTGCAGGCCGCCCATGGTGCCTGCCATCGAGATCACGCCCGACCCGTCGGTGATCAGGATGTCGTCCGGATGGAGCTTGCGGACCACGTGGTCGAGCGTCTCCAGCGTCTCGCCGGGCTCGGCCCTGCGCACCACGATCTCACCGGTCAGCCTGGCGGCGTCGAAGGCGTGCAGCGGCTGACCGAGCTCCAGCATGACGTAGTTGGTGACGTCGACGGCCAGCGAGACCGGGCGCATACCGGCGCGGCTGAGCCGCGCGCGCATCCACAGCGGGCTGCTCGCCGACGGGTCGAACCCGCGGATCTCGCGGAGCACGAAGCGGTCGCAGGCCGACGGGTCGGCGATCGAGGCCGGGTAGGCGGGACCGGACGCGACGGGCGGGGAGACGTCCGCCGGGTCGATGAACGCCGAGTCGAAGGCGGCGGCGGCCTCGCGGGCCACGCCCCGGATGGAGAGCGCGTAGCCGATGTCCGGGGTGATCTCAAGCTCGATCACGTCGTCGCGCAGGCCGAGCAGCTCGACCACGTCGGCGCCGATCGGAGTGTCCCCGGGCAGCACGAGGATGCCAGGGGAGGACTCGGCCACCCCGAGCTCCGCCTCCGAACAGATCATGCCGTCCGACAGGCGTCCGTAGGTCTTGCGGGAGGCGATCTCGAACCCGCCGGGCAGCACGGCGCCGGGCAGCGCGACCGGGACACGGTCGCCGGCCTCGAAGTTGGTCGCACCGCAGACGATCTCGCGAGGCGCGGCCTCCCCCACCTCGACCTGGCAGTGGCGGATGGGCTTCTTGAAACCCTCCAGGGTCTCGATGGAGAGCACCTCGCCCACCACGACGTTCTTGATGTCGTGGCCGTAGGAGATGACGGACTCGAGCTTGAGCCCGGCCGCGGTGAGCTTCTCGGCGATCTCGTGCGCCGTGACGGCGGGGAGATCGACGTACTCCCGCAGCCATGAAAGCGAGACCTTCATCAGACCTCCATTCCGAAGGGGAGTGTGAAGCGGACGTCTCCCTCGACCATGTCGCGCATGTCCTCGGCGTTGTGGCGGAACATCAGGGTGCGTTCGACGCCCATGCCGAAGGCGAAGCCGCTGTAGCGGGCGGGGTCGACGCCGCAGGCGATGAGCACCCGCGGGTTGACCATGCCGCAGCCGCCCCACTCGATCCAGCCCTCCGACTTGCAGGTGCGGCAGGACGGGTTTCCCGGCACCGCGGAGGCCCCGCGGCAGACGAAGCACTTCAGGTCCATCTCGGCTGAGGGCTCGGTGAACGGGAAGTAGTTGGGCCGGAACCGGGTTGTGATGCCCTCACCGAACATGACCTCGGCGAACCGGTCGAGGGTGCCCTTGAGATGGGCCATGGTCAGGCCCTCGTCGATCGCCAGCCCCTCGACCTGGTGGAAGACCGGGGTGTGGGTGGCGTCAAGCTCGTCGGTGCGGAACACCTTGCCCGGCGAGATCACGTAGATCGGAAGCTCCCTGCTGAGCAGCGCCCGGATCTGGACGGGAGAGGTCTGGGTGCGCAGCACCTTGCCCGATTCGACGGACTCCACGAAGAAGGTGTCGTGCTCCGAGCGCGCCGGGTGGTCGGCGGAGATGTTCAGCGCGTCGAAGTTGAACCACTCCCCCTCCAGCTCGGGGCCCTCCGCCACCTCGTAGCCCATCGCGACGAAGGCGTCGGCTATGCGCTCCTGGAGGGTGGTCAGCGGATGCCTGGCGCCTCGGGAGGCGCGGCCGGAGGGCAGCGTGACGTCGACGGTCTCCTCGACGAGGACCCGCTCGTCGCGCTCGGCCTCCAGCTGTGCCTGCCGTTCGGCGAGAGCCTCGGCGACGGCTTTGCGGGCACCGCCGATACGCTTGCCCGCCTCGGCGCGGGCCGCCGGGGGCAGGGCGCCGATCTCGCGGTTGGCCAGGGCGATCGGCGAGCGATCACCGGCGTGCGCGAGACGCACCTGCTTGAGTTCTTCGAGGTCGCGCGCCGCCTTGACGGCGTCGATCGCGTCGGCCTGCATGCGCGCCATCTCGTCGGCGTGCAGCGGGGTCACCTCGACCGGGTCGTAGTTTGACAAGAGAGAGCTCCGAATCCAGGGCTTGAGCGGCCACGAGTCTAGTCGGGTAAGCCCACCGGGCTGGCATTCGCGCTCAGGCGAAGTCAGGGGTGCCGGTGGGCACCATAAATCGAAACTCGGCGCCGCCCTCGGGTCCGCGCTGCACGGAGATGGTGCCACCGTGAGCCTCGATCAGCCCCTTGACGATGAACAGGCCTAGTCCGGTGCCGCCGCGGCGGCGGGCGTTGCCCCGCCAGAACTGCCGGAAGACACGCGTGACCAGCTCGGGCGGGATGCCCTCTCCCTGGTCACGGACGGACACGGTCACTCCCCATTCGCTCGGTTCGACGACTATTGTCACCGTACCGCGCCCGTGCCGCACCGCGTTTTCCACCAGGTTGGCAAGCACTTGATCGATCTTGTCCTGGTCGAGCCAGGTCTCGGGCAGCTCACCGCGTACCTGGAGCAGGAAGCGGTCGTCCGGCTCACCCGCCGCCACCCGCCCCGCGATGACCTTGGAGATCCTGGCCGGGATGTCGACCACCTGGCGATGGATCTCCAGCCGCCCCGACTCGATACGCGAGACGTCGAGCAGCTCGGTGATCAGCCTGGTCACCCGGTCGGCGTCGGCGTTGACCGTCTCCAGCATGACCAGCTTCTGGTCGTCGGTGAAACGGGTCCACTTGGCCAGCAGGGTCGCGGTGAACCCCTTGACGCTGGTCAGCGGGGAGCGCAGCTCGTGGGCGACCGTGGAGACCAGGTCGGCGCGGCTGCGCTCCAGGCGGGCACGGGCCCCGGTGTCACGCAGCGTGATGACCACCCGGACCACCTCGCCGCCCCGCCGGGGCTCTCGCACCAGCCGGGCGGCCACCAGCATCTCCTGGCCGCCGAGGGTGCGCAGCGGCAGCTCGGGCTGGCGGGTGCGGGTGCGCAAACCGCCGTAGGTGTCGAGCCACTTCCACCAGTCGCGCCCGTCGTGGTCGTGGAAGGAGAACACATCGCGCAGGTGCCGCCCCGCGGCCTGCTCGCGGGTGACCCCGGTCAACCGGGCCGCGGCCCGGTTGACGGTCAGCACGTGGCCGTCTCCATCGGTCACCACGAGACCGTCGGGAAGCTCGTCGACGTCGATCACAGAAGCGGGATCGGTGCTCCGCTCGCCGGTGTGTTCGCCGTGCACGACCCCGCCTCCTCGACGCTACATGGCCGACAATAGCGGGTTTCCCGCGCCGTACGGCAGCCTCGGGGCGGGGGGCGTCACCTGGCGCCGGGACCGGTGCGCTGAGACCGGGCAGATGCGTACAGACAGACCGCGGCGGCGGTCGCGAGGTTCAGGCTCTCGGCCCGCCCGTAGATCGGAACCCGGACGACGTCGTCGGCCAGTTCCAGGATCTCCTCGGGAAGTCCCCAGGCCTCGTTGCCGAAGATCCAGGCCGTCGGGCCGGACAGGTCCATGTCGTCCAGGGTCTGCTTGCCCGCGCCGTCTGCGGCGAGCACCCGTAGCCCGGAACCCTTCAGATGCTCCACCACCCGGGTCACATGGACACCCGTGGTGACCGGGAGATGGAACAGGCTGCCCGCGCTGGCCCGCACGCACTTGCCGTTGTAGGGATCGACCGAGGCGTCGGTGAAGACCACCGAGTCGGCACCCGCGGCGTCGGCGGTGCGCAGCACCGTACCCGCGTTGCCCGGGTCGCGGACGTGGGCGAGCACGGCCACCAGCCTGGCGTCGGAGGTGACGGAGTCGTTCAGGGGAACGTGCACGAAGCGGCACACGGCCAGCAGTCCCTGGGGGGTGACGGTCTGGGCCAGCTCGGCCATGACCTCGCCGCTGGCCCGGAAGAGCGGCACCCCCGCGGCGGTGGCGGCGGTGACGACGTCGGCATGGCGCAGCTCGGCCTCGGCGGTGGCGAACAGCTCCACCACGACGCCGTCCAGCGCCAGCGCCTCACGGACCGCCTGTGGCCCCTCTGCCAGGAAGGAGCGGTCGCGGTCCCTGAAGGCCCGCTTGGTCAGCCTCCGCGCGGCCTTGACCCGCGGTGACTTGATGTTGGTCAGCTCAGACCCGGCCATGCCCGTCCCCCAAGAATGCGAATGCGGCCCGCAGCGTCACCGCTGCGGACCGCATGTTCGTCAGTGTCTCGCTCAGCCGGCGACCGGCGCGTTCACGTCGGCCGGGAGCGCCTTCTTGGCGGCCTCGACCAGCGTCGCGAACGTGGCGGCGTCGTTGACCGCGAGATCAGCGAGGATCTTGCGGTCGACCTCGATGGAGGCGAGCCGCAGGCCCTGGATGAGCCTGTTGTAGGTGATGCCGTTCTGGCGGGCAGCGGCGTTGATGCGCTGGATCCAGAGACGGCGGAAGGTGCCCTTGCGGTCCTTGCGGTCGCGGTAGGCGTACGTCATCGAGTGGAGCATCTGCTCCTTGGCCTTGCGGTACAGCCTGGAACGCTGACCCCGATAGCCCTTCGCCCGCTCGAGAACGACCTTGCGCTTCTTCTTGGCGTTGATCGCCCGCTTCACGCGTGCCATGTGTATCTATCTCCCCGGGGGCGGTTACTTAGCGAGCAGCTTCTTGATCTTCTTGGAGTCGGCGTCGGAGAGCACGACCTCGGGCTTGAGACGACGCGTCAAGGTGGACGGCTTGTGCTCGTTGTAGTGCGCACGGTTGGCGCGGCGGCGCACAAGCTTGCCGGAACCCGTGAGCCTGAACCGCTTCTTCGCACCGCTGTGCGTCTTCATCTTCGGCATCTCAGCCGTCTCTCCCTCGATCGTGCCGATGTCCCGGGCCGGTAACCCAAGTCAAGGGCATGCCTGACTACGAGACCGGACCCGGTCTCGACGTGATATCGCGACTACCTGACGATCCAGGCTATGCGAGTTACTCCTGCGGAGCCGCCACCGCTCCGTTGACGGACACCTCGTCGTTGACGTGCGTCTCGTCGGCGGCCGGTGACCTGTCCCCCGAGGGGTTCTCGTCATGCCGCGCCTTGGCCGCCGCCTTCTCGGCCTTGGCCTCGGCCTTCTTCTTGTGCGGGCCGATCACCATGATCATGTTTCGGCCGTCCTGCTTGGGCTGGGACTCGACGAAGCCGAGCTCCGTCACGTCCTCCGCCAGCCGCTGCAGGAGCCGGAAGCCCAGCTCGGGCCGGGACTGCTCCCGACCACGGAACATGATGGTGACCTTGACCTTGTCGCCGGCCTTGAGGAACCGCACCACGTGACCCTTCTTGGTCTCGTAGTCGTGCGGGTCGATCTTCGGCCGGAGCTTGATCTCCTTGATGATGGTGTACGCCTGGTTACGGCGCGCCTCGCGTGCCTTCATCGCGGACTCGTACTTGAACTTGCCGTAGTCCATGAGCTTGCACACTGGCGGGCGAGCCGTTGCCGCGACCTCGACCAGGTCGAGGTCGGCTTCTTGAGCCAGCTTCAAAGCATCGCCGATGGAGACGATGCCCACCTGTTCGCCGTTCGGGCCCACGAGGCGGACCTCGGGCACGCGAATGCGGTCATTGATGCGGGGCTCGGCGCTGATGGGGCCTCCTAGGTTGCGATCCGCGGCCTTCCTTACGAAAGGCCGCAACATGCTCGATCGTGCCGGGAAGTCGCAGAACACGCACCCTGTGAAGGCGCGTTGAACGCAAGATGCCCCGCACGTCACGCATGCGGGGCCACATGAACTCGAAGGCTTTATGCCGTTAAGCTCGCCGGAAACCTACCCGGTGTGATCCTGACCTGTCAGCCTTGCGGCCGACGAGGTGGGAGGATGACCTCCGCTTGCGCGTCCAGCAGGAACGCCGGACCGATCGATTAGTCACTCTATCACAACGACGTGCTCACCCAGAATCATTCCGCCGGGGCGGCGCGCCTGACGATCTCGCTCTTCCCCGCCTCGCGCATCGCCTCCACCGGCACGTCCGCGCGGCCGGTCATCATCTCGACCTGCCGGACCGCCTGGTGCAGGAGCATCGGGAACCCTCCGACGACGATCCCGCCCCGCTCGGCCACCGCCGCCGCCGGCCGGGTGGGCCAGGGGGCGTAGACCACGTCGAAGAGCGCCGGCACGTCCGCCAGCGACTCGGTGAAGGCGTCGGCCGCACCGGAGGGCAGGGTCGAGACGACCAGGTCTACCCCCAGCACGGTGTCGAGCTTGTCGAAGGTCTGCACCGTCAGGCTCATGCCCAGCCGTCCGGCCGTCTCGACGGTCTCCGTCGCCCTGGACGGGTCACGGACCACGAGGGTCGCCTCGCCCAGACCCAGCTCGCGCAGGGCCGCCAGCGCGGAGGAGGCCGTCGCCCCCCCGCCGAGGACGGATCGGATCGAGCTGTCACGGA
>NZ_JBFAOJ010000179.1:0-7850 GCF_040675205.1 Streptosporangium sp. NPDC049644
TTGTGTGGGGTGTTCTGTCGTGGGCGGGGCCGCTCGGCCCGATTGGGCCGGGCCCGGCCCGGCCGGCGGCGCCGTCGTCGGCCCCCGCGCGCCCCGCCCCCCCCCTTCGGCGATCTGTTCCGCACGGTTCGGGCGCGGAACGGGGGTGGAGGTGGCGGGAATCGAACCCGCGTCCTTCAACTCCAAGACAGGGCTTCTCCGGGTGCAGCCTGCTGTGCTTTTCTCAGCCCCGGCGATCACGCAGGCAAGTCGCCGACGGGCTCAGCCACTGTAAGATTTCCCGATCTTCCCCGTGGCCGGGTCGATCGGTTGAGCCTCCTAGCGATGCCGGATCCGGGCCGGAGGCGCTCCCGGGCCGGCAGAAGTCACTCGCTGCTTAGGCGGCGAGTGCCAGGTTGCCCTGGCTGACTTCGGAGTGCGTCTTATTGGCACTTGTTGGTCGCGGTCACAGTGTTAACGAGGTTATGTCCGCAGTCCTCGACCCGCTTCACCTGGCTTGCAAAGCCAAAGTCGAAACCAGTCACCCCCCTGTTGAATTTTCAACCCGTCCCCGAAGGGGCGAGCTATCCGAAGATACCTGTTACAACAGAGGTAACGCCAATCGAATTCCCGCCCGGTGCGCCGGGCGAGGCGGCGGAGGCATCGCATGGGGCGGTGGGGTCGCGGCGGAGTGCGGCACCGGGCGGGAACACCGGGCGGGAACGAGGAAACCCCGGGGACACCCGCGAATCGCGAGCGCCCCCGGGGTCGACCGGCAGGGTCGAGCCGGTCCTGACGGGCAGGGCCTCCCCCGAGATGAGGCCCTGATCTCATCACAGCGACCGAGTCCGCAACCCCCCAAGCGGTGCTCGGTCACTTAGAAGGACGCAAACGAGGCACCCTTCGGTTGCTCAGCATGAAAAGAATATTCCGGGAGGTCACAGCCCAGCGTGGAGCCCCTGGAAGAACCGTCCCGCGGCGGCCGCCCCCGCCCCGGGGTCGGGGCTCTGCATCAGCACGGCGACGGCCACGTCTCCCTGCCATCCGACGAACCAGGCGAGCGGCTTGCGGTTCTGCGAGGCGGCGGCCGTGATGCCGTGGACCGGGTCACCGGGAGCCGCGGCGGCACGTGCCGAGCCCGCGGTCACGCCACTGCGCATGAAGGTGCGGAGGGTGTCGACGGTCTTGTCGTCCAGTTTGATCGGATCGGGCGCCTTGTAAGGCTCGGTCTCCGTCGTGGGGTCGGTGGTCCGGGGATCGGTGACCAGGACCGGCGGACGCCAGGTGCCCGAGGCGACCGCCCCGGCGACCAGCGCCATGGAGAGCGGGCTGACCAGCACGTTCTGCCCGGCGAGCGCCTTCGCCGTGGCGGCGTCGTTCTTGAGCGGCCGCATGGAACCGCTGAACCCCTTCAGCGGCAGGGCCCAGGGCGCCCCGATGCCGAACTTCGCGGCGGCGGACGCCAGCTCGGAGCCGTCGATCCTGCGGGCCAGCGAGGCGAGCGCGGTCACGCAACCGGTGGCGAAGTTGGCCTGAAGGGTCGGTGTCACCCCGACGGGCGCGCCCTCCTGATGGAACGGGACACCGCCGACGCTCCGGTCCGCGGGGCAGGCCAGCTTCTGTTTGGGGCTGATCCGCGCCTTGAGCATGCCCTCGACGGACATGATGGAGAACGCGGTCCCCGCCGGGAACCTCCCGGCGAGGGCGTGCTTCTCCTGGTTGTACTCGTTGGTGCTGGACACCGCGAGGATGTCGCCGGTCGATGCCTGAACCGCGACCATCATGCCGGACCCGCCCAGCAGCGCGCTGTCGGCCGCCTTCTGGTGGGCGCGGTCGAGCGTGGTCTGCACCGGCGAGGTGGACCGGTCGGGCCGCCACTTCTTGAGCTCGGTCACCTTGAGCGTCTTGAGGTCGACGGTGATCACCCGGGTGTCGGTCGAACCGGTCAGGTTCTCCTGGTACGCCTTCTGCAGGCCGGCCCTGCCGACCGTGTCCCCGGCCCGCTGCGGGCCGCCGAGCTGCTGCTCGGTCTCGGGGGTGACGGCGGTGACGGTGCCGACGATCTGGGTGGGCGAGGCGGGGGCGACCGACTGCTCCTGCTCGGAGAGGATGATGCCGGGGATCGCCTCCAGCTGGGCGCGGAGCTGCCCGAACTTCGTACGGCCGAAGGTGACCAGCGGGACCTGGAGGTTGGGCTGGGCGGAACGGATCCGGCTCAGCAGGCGGTCGTGCGGAAAGCCAGTGACCTTGGAGAGCCGCTGGCAGAGCCTGTCCGCCTCGTCGTTCTTCAGGTTGGCCGGAATCACGCTCGCCACGTGCAGGACGGCCTTCTCCTGCAGCGGGTCGCGGTTGCGGTCGAGGATCGGCTGGCGCCCCTCGGGGGTGACCTTCACGGCGAACCGCTGTCCCTCGCGCAACTGGGGGTGGAGCACGCTGGGCGACCAGCGCACCTTCCAGCTGCCGTCGACCAGATGGAGCGGGAGCTTGCCCTCGTACTCCCACAGGGGGTTGTTCTCCCCCAGGTCGACCTCGGCGTCGAAGTCGGCCTCGACCTCGTCCGCGGCGCGCCGCATGCTCTTGACGTCGAAGCGGAACGAGGCCGCGTCGAGCTGGAGTTTGGCGTCTTCGAGCGCCTTGCTGACCACCTTCTCGTCGCCGTCGGTACGCCTGGCCGCCGCGGCGTAGTCGCCCGTCTGCCAGCCGATCAGGAAGTCGCGCACCGCCTCGTGGGCCGAGGGCTCCTCGAAGCAGGCGGACAGCATGGGAGCCGTCACCGCCAGCGCGAGCGCCGCGGAGGCGGCACGCCTGGCCCTTCCTCGCACCGTCATCTGTTCCTGTGCCTGAGCGCGCGTGCCATCTCCCGCTTGGCCTGGTTCTCGGCCAGCGTCTGCCGCTTGTCCCAGTCCTTCTTTCCCTTGGCGAGGCCGATCTCGATCTTGGCCCTGCCGTCCTTGAAGTAGATGGCGAGCGGCACCAGGGTCAGGCCGCCCTCCTTGGTCTTGGCGACCAGCTTGTCGATCTCCTTGCGGTGCAGCAGGAGCTTGCGGGTGCGGCGTGCGGCGTGGTTGGTCCAGGTACCCATGGTGTATTCGGGGATGTGGACGTTGATCAACCATGCCTCGCCGTCCTTGATGACGGCGTACCCGTCGAGGAGGGAGGCGCGGCCGAGCCGCAGCGATTTGACCTCCGTGCCCTGGAGCACAAGACCAGCCTCGTAGGTGTCCTCGATGTGGTAGTCGTGCCAGGCACGCTTGTTCTGGGCTATTACCTTCCGCCCGGTCTCACGTGGCATGTCTGGAGCCTACCGGTCAGCGGGGCCGCGAGCCGCGCCCGAGAGCGGCGCGCGGGCGCCGGGCGCCCGCGCGACGGTCCTGGAGGGGCCCGGGGACGTCACACCCGCAGGTAGCGGCGGAGCGTGACGAAGGAGGCCAGCACACAGATGAGCACGCCGAAGACCATGGTGACACTGATCACCGAGGCGACGGTCTCCCAGGAGAGCTGACTGTTGGGGGAGAGGTAGAGCTGCACCCCGTCGAAGAGGAAGACCTTGCTGACGATCAGCATCACCGCGGCCAGCACGCCGCCGATCAGGCCGGCGATGACGCCCTCCATCACGAACGGGAGCTGGATGTAGAGGTTCGAGGCGCCCACCAGGCGCATGATGCCGGTCTCACGCCTGCGGTTGTACGCGGAGAGCCTGACGGTGTTGCCGATCAGGAGTGTGGCCGCGAAGACCAGGATGATCGCCACCACCAAGGCCGCCCAGCGGAGCTTCTCCAGCAGCCCGAAGAACTTCTCCAGGAGTTCCTTCTGGTTGACCACGTTGGAGACGCCCGGGGCACCCTTGACCGCCTCGATCACCGGCCCGTAGGCCTCCGGGTCCTTGAGCTTGACCCGCAGCGACTCGGGCATGTCCTCGACCTGGATGGCGGAGAGCAGCACCGTGTTGTTGGCGTTCTGCGCCCGGAAGTTCTTGTAGGCCTCGGCCGCGTTCTCCACGGTGACCGTGTCGACCTGCGGCATGGCCTCGATGGTCGCCTTCAGCTCGGCCTGCTCCTGGGCGTTGACGCCGCCGCTGCCCTTGCACTGCGGGAAGGGGTCGTTCTTCTTGCACAGGAAGACCGAGACCTCGACCTTGTCCGCCCAGAAGTCCTTCATGCTGGAGATCTGGGAGTTGATCATCAGACCGACGCCCAGCAACGCCATGCCGATCGCCACGGTCACGATGACCGCGATGGTCATCGTGAGGTTGCGGCGGAGGCCGATCCAGACCTCGGAGAAGATGAAGTTTGCCCGCATGCTCTTCCTGTCGCTCTTTCCGGTCCTGGTGTCAGTACGCCTGGCCGTACACGCCCCGCGACTGGTCACGGACGATCTTGCCGTCCTCCAGTTCCACCACCCGCTTGCGCATGGAGTCGACGATGGCCGCGTCGTGCGTGGCCATGACGACCGTGGTGCCGGTCCGGTTGATCCGGTCGAGCACCTTCATGATGCCGATGCTCGTCGCGGGGTCGATGTTTCCGGTCGGCTCGTCGGCCAGCAGGATCATCGGCCGGTTGACGAACGCCCGGGCCATCGCGACCCGCTGCTGCTCGCCACCGGACAACTCGTCGGGCATTCGGTGTGCCTTGCCCTCAAGGCCGACGAGCTCGACGACCTCGGGGACCACCTTACGGATGAAACGCCGTGGCTTGCCGATCACCTCCAGAGCGAACGCGACGTTCTCGTACACGTTCTTGTTCGGGAGCAGCCGGAAGTCCTGGAAGACACAGCCGATCCGGCGGCGCAGGTGCGGGATCTTGAAGTTGGACAGTCGGGCGAGGTCCTTGCCGGCCACGTGGATCGCGCCCGAGTTGGGGCGCTCCTCCTTCAGGACCAGGCGGAGAAAGGTCGATTTCCCGGACCCCGAGGGGCCGACGAGGAACACGAACTCGCCCTTGTCGACATCGACGCTGACGTGGTCCAACGCGGGCCGGTTCTGGTTCGCGTAGACCTTGGTGACATTATCAAAATGGATCACGGGCGCATCACGGCATGCCAGTCTAGGGGGTAGGACGGTCGCAGGAGTGGCAGAGGGCCACTTCCACCTCTTGCCGGTCGGGGGGCGCCGGTCATTTACGCTTGATCGACGTTCCGGTTGGCCGGTGCCCAGTCTAGGGGGAAGACTGACACGGAAAGCCCATAACGGAAACAAAACGATTCGGCGCCCGGTAACGAGCGGATAAAGTGGTTCTGACCTCGAAGAGGGAGGACGGCATGAGCTGTGAAGACCTGGTCTGCGCGGGGTGCGCTCACCCCGTGGCCGAGGGCCGCTGCCCCCGCTGTCGCGCGTACCGCGCTCAACACCACCATGGCCCGTTCGGCGGCATGACCCCCGCGTTCATCGCGCTGGTGCTGATCGCGCTCCTCTTCCTCACCCTGGCCCTGAGACACCTCAGCGGGGCCTGACGGCGTCTGCGAAGGGACACGGCCTCACGGGACGCCCGGAGGGCGCCCGTGAGGCGAGACGCGGGGCCTACCCGCCCTCGACGCCCGCCTCCTGGCGGCGGGTCCAGCGGATCTCGGCCTCGATGAAGCCGTCCAGGTCCCCGTCGAGCACCGCGCTCGGGTTGCCCGCCTCGGCGCCCGTCCGCAGGTCCTTGACGATCTGGTACGGGTGCAGCACGTAGTTGCGGATCTGCGTGCCCCACGCGGTGGCCGACTCGCCGCGGATCTCGTTCAGCGCCGCCTTCTCCTCCTGCCGCTTGCGCTCCAGCAGCTTGGCCTGCAGGACCACCATCGCGGTCGCCTTGTTCTGCAGCTGCGAGCGCTCGTTCTGGCAGGAGACCACGATGCCGGTGGGCAGGTGGGTCAGGCGGACCGCGGAGTCGGTCGTGTTGACGCCCTGGCCGCCGGGGCCCGAGGAGCGGTAGACGTCGACGCGCAGGTCGTCCTCGTTGATGTCGATGTGGTCGGTCGTCTCGACGACCGGGACCACGTCGACGCCCGCGAAGGAGGTCTGGCGGCGGCCCTGATTGTCGAACGGGCTGATCCGGACCAGGCGGTGCGTGCCGTGCTCGCCGCGGAGCGTGCCGTACGCGTAGGGGGCCTTGACCGTGAAGGTCGTCGACTTGATGCCGGCCTCCTCGGCGTAGGAGGTCTCGTAGACGTCGGTCGGGTAGCCCTTGCGCTCGGCCCAGCGCAGGTACATTCGCTGGAGCATCTGGGCCCAGTCGGCGGCGTCGACGCCACCCGCCTGCGACTGGATCGTGACGACCGCCTCGCGGGCGTCGTACTCGCCGGACAGGAGCGTGCGGACCTCCAGGGCGCCGACGTCGCTCTTCAGGGAGGCCAGCTCTCGGTCGGCCTCCTCGCGCGTGTCGTCGTCGTCCTCGGAGGAGGCCAGCTCGTACAGGACGACGAGGTCGTCCATCCGCTGCCCCAGCGACTCGATCCTGTTGATCTCGCTCTGGAGGTAGGAGAGCCTGCTCGTGACCTTCTGGGCACGATCCTGGTCGTTCCAAAGGTCGGGCGCGGCCGCCTGATCCTCCAGCTCCTCGATCTGCTTGCGCATCGCGCCGAGGTCGAGCACGTCCTGGATGCTGTTCAGCGTCCCGGTAAGCTCGTTGATCTGTTCTGCCGGATCGATGAGTGCCACGTCTGTAAAGGGTACGCGACCTTCGCACCCGATCGTGTACGGCACTCTCCCCCACCATGGCTAGCATGGCCCGCATCGGGGAGCATCGGGAGGTGAACGTGCGCGGACACAGGCGAAGGGGCGTGCTCGCGCTCGCGCTGGCACTGGTCGCCGTGACCGCGGCGTGTTCCGATCCCCGTTCCGTCTCCGGTGACGCCCGGTCCGGGCGGAGCCCGTCGGGATCTCCGGCCGGTGACACGTCGGCCGCCCGCCCCACGCCGACGCCGTCACTCCCGGCGCCTCCGGTCACGCTCGACGAGGCGGCGAGGGCACTGGCCGGCTTCCTGGGCGCCGACGGGGTGCTGGGCGCGGCGACCCCGCGCCTGGACGTCGAGCGCAGGCTCATGCTGGAGCAGACCCGCGACGGGCAGCAGGCCCTCACCGCGGCGGCCTTCAGCGGCGCCGTCGAGGCGCTCCCCCCGTACACCTGGGACACCCCCGAGTTGCTGGTCCCGCGCGTGCAGCAGGGGCCCCTCTGGTTCACCGCGATCGTGGACCGTGAGGAGCCCTCGGGCAAGGTCCGCACCGCCGTGCTGACCCTCATCCGACAGGGCGGGGAGGACTGGCGGCTCAGCTCGACCTCGCTGCTCGACGAGGGCACCCGGCCCCCCGAGGTCGCCAAGGACGCCGACGGGTACGCGACGGCGCTGGGCGAGGAGGACACGACCGTGGCGATCAGCCCACGGCTCATGGCCCCGCTGCACGCGACCTCGGCCGAGGAGGGCGAGCGCGGGTTCGCGGCCGGGCTGATCGAGAAGAGCCCGCACACGACCGGCTTCGCCGACGAGATCGCGAAGCGGCGCACGGACGGGAAGAGCGAGTGCCTGGGTTACGACTCGATCTTCGCCGCGAGCAGCTACCCGGTGCACGCGTTGCGCACCGCCGACGGCGGCGCGCTGGTCGTCTACTCGCTGATCAGGACGACGACCAGGAGCGTCAAGATAGATCCGTGCGCGTCGGACGCCCGTATCCCGCCGGACGCCAGGAAGCTGACGACGGAGAGCTTCATCCGCGAGGAACTGCGCACCGTCGAGACACAGCTGTACGTGAGCACGGTCCCGGCCAAGGACAGCGGCCGGCCCGCCAGGGTCATCGGTTACCTGGGCGGCCTCACGATCCGGGATGCCGGACACCAAGCTCTCCCCCCCCACCCTTCCCCAGCTTTCGTAGTCACTGGGAACGAGCAGGATCTTCG
>NZ_JBFAOJ010000180.1:0-7703 GCF_040675205.1 Streptosporangium sp. NPDC049644
AGTGGTCGGGGATCTTCTTCCTGATCGCCTTCGCGGTCATGTCCCTGGTCTGGGACGCCGGGGCCCGCCGGGCCGTCGGCCTGCGCAGACCGTACGGCGGGGTCTTCGGCAAGGACCTGCCGAGCGCCCTGCCCGCGCTGGCCCTGCTGCCGGCCCTCGCCTACATCGCCTCCTGGGCGGGCTGGTTCGCCTCTCCCGGCGGCTGGGGCCGCAACTGGGCGCAGGCGACCTCGCAGGGCCCGGTGTTCTTCGTCTTCGACTCCTTCCGCTCCTGGCTGAGCTACCACTTCCAGGTGCTGAGCTTCCACACCGGGCTGGCGACCCCGCACAACTACCAGTCGGAACCCTGGTCCTGGCCGCTGCTGCTCCGCCCCGTGGCGTTCTTCTACGAGAGCCCCAAGGGCGCCTGCGGCACCGACAGCTGCTCACAGGCGGTCCTGGGCGTCGGCACCCCGGTCATCTGGTACGGCGGCCTGGCCGCCCTCATCGCCATGGTCGCCTGGTACGTCGCCACCCGCGACTGGCGCGCCGGGGCCGTGCTCCTCGGCTACGTCGCGGGCTGGCTCCCCTGGTTCTACTGGGCGATCGCCGACAACCGGACCATGTTCCTGTTCTACGCGATCCCCATGGTCCCGTTCATGATCCTGGCGATCGTGCTCGCCGCCGGAATGATCATCGGTCCGTCCGACGCCCTACCCGGGCGGCGGATGGCCGGCGCCGCGATCGTGGGGGCCTTCACCCTGCTGGCGCTGGTCAACTTCTGGTGGCTCCACCCGGTGCTCACCGCCGAGATCATCCCCTACGCCGAGTGGAGCTCACGAATGCTTTTCAAGAAAGGCTGGATCTGACAGCTCGCATATGAGCCACTTAGAAGACATTTCCTAGGGTAGGCACCGTGCAGGATCCATTACGTCACGTTCATCGTCAGAGCAGGCCCGCATACGGCAGACTTCGAGGCATGCCTGCACCGGACGTGGCCGCACTCCTGTCGGAGCTGGAGCGTTCCGAGCCCGCCTCCGCCGAGCACGCGCGCAGCGCGATCGACTGGCTGACCGGTGGCGAGCCACTGGAGACGATCACCGAGCTCAACGTGTGCGAGTTCCTCTGGTACACGTTGCCCGCCAAGGTCACCGGGGACCGCACCGTGATCGCCCACGCGCTGGGCCGGCTGCTGCGGCTGGGCGGCCTGGAGCGCTACGCCGCCCTCTGCTCCTCCCCCACGACCGCCCACATCCTGCGCACCTACGCCCGTCTGGGCGAGGACGCGGGCATGGCGGCCTACCAGAGCGCCCTGGACGCCACGGGCGTGCTCCCGCCCGACGTTCCCGAGCTGCACTGGAGCTCGATCATGGGCCCCGAGGAACTGGGCGCGCACGGCGCCTGCTCGGCCGCACTGGAGCTGGCCATCGTCTCGGGAAGGCTCGCCCCCGACTCCGCCGAACGGCAGACGCTCACCAGCCACTGGCTCACCGCGCCCCGTCCGGAGCTGGGCGGCGACAACTGGCTCCACCGGGTCCAGGGCGAGCGGCTCAACCGCTGGGTCCTCGGCCGGGGCACCGCCTGGCGCGAGCTCGCCCAGCCCTTCGAGGTGCGCCTGCACGCCCCCATCCCGGCACCCGACGAGGCTCACCTGGGCGCGCTGCGCTGGCTGCTGACCGTGGGCCGCCGCCCGGGGGGCATCCCGCTGACCCAGCGGGGCAACCTCGCCCGGTCCGTGCTCGCGGAGAGCACCTGGAGCGGCGCGGAGCTGGCCGCGGTCCGCGAGGTGGCCCAGGGCCACATGGGCGCGCTGCGCCAGGGCGGCAGGCGCCTGGTGACCACCCCGGTGGGCGAGCGCCTGCTCGGCGACGCCGACCTGCTCTGGGAGACCGCCGCCGCCGCACTGCTCGCCCCCGTCTCGGGGGAGAGCGGCTTCCGTACCTCGGCCAGGGAGGTGGCGCTGATGCTGCTCGCCGACGGCGCTCCCGCCGACCGCGAGCACGTCACGGCGGTGATCGACTGCACGGAGTGGCAGGCCGTGGAGGTCGACGCCTCGCTCACCGAGCTGAACAGGCGCCTGGACGCCTTCGGCCTGCGCGTCGACGGCGACCTCACCCCCGCCGGACGCTCAGCCGCCCTGGCCGCCCTCCGCAGCCACGCCCTCCGGCCCCGCCAGTACGTCAACCTGACCTGACCTCCCTTCGCGGGCTCCGGTGCCGCGGCCGGCCTGATCCGTACGAGGGGCCGGGCGGGCACGGCGAGCGAAATCACGGCGGCCGGCCGACTATCCCTCCGGGAAACGGGCAGGGTGCGCTGGTGTCCGAGCCCACCCCCGCCGACCGCGTGCCAGCGGCGGCAACATCCCCTCCCGGCGTTCCACCGGCGGAAGAGAACACACCGACCGGATCGACCGACCAGGGCGAACCGGCCAACGCCGCGGACCTCGAACCGATCATGACCTCGGCGGGTCCCCTGCCCCTGCCGGGCGTACCGGCGACAGGTCAGGGCGGCTCCGCGCCCAGGTCTTCGGGTGCCGGACCGGACCACCCGTTCGGCCGTCCGGGGCGCTCTATGAGCGGTAACCCGTTCGTGTTCGGTTTCACCGCCGCCCTCGGCGTGCTCACCGCCTGGTGGCTGGTGCAGGCGGTGGTGAGCGCGAGCTCGGTGCTGATCCTCATCATCGTCTCGCTCTTCCTGGCCATCGGCCTGAACCCGGCGGTCGAGGTTCTCCAGCGGCGCAACGTACCACGCATGATCGCCATCGCCGTCGTCTTCCTGGGGGTCATCGGGGTCTTCGTCGGCTTCGGCCTGGCCGTGGTGCCCCCGCTGACCGCGCAGTCCACCCAGTTCGTCGAGCAGTTCCCGCAGTACCTCAAGGAGCTGCAGGACAACCCGATGATCCGCGACCTGGACCAGCGCTTCCAGCTGCTGCAGAAGCTGCAGCAGTACGTGACGAGCGGCGACTTCGGCACCCAGATGTTCGGCGGCGTGCTCGGCATCGGGTCGGTCCTCATCGGGGCCGTCTTCAACTCGCTGACCGTGCTGGTGCTGACGCTCTACTTCCTGGGCTCGCTGAAGTCGCTCAAGAGGATGGCCTACCGCCTCGTCCCCCGCTCCCGCCGTACCCGCGCGACCCTGCTCGGCGACCAGATCATCGACAGCATCGGCGGCTACGTCGCCGGGAACCTGATCATCTCGCTCATCGCCGGTGTGACGACCTTCTTCTTCCTGAGCATCATGCAGGTCCCGTACGCCCTGGCGCTCTCCCTGTTCGTGGCGCTCACCGACCTCATCCCCCTGGTCGGCGCCTTCATCGGCGCGGGAGTCGCCTCGCTGGTGGGTTTCTTCGTCTCCCCGACCGTCGGCATCGTCTGCCTCGTCTTCTTCACGATCTACCAGCAGATCGAGAACTACTGGATCGCACCGGCGGTGATGAAGAGCTCGGTCGACGTGCCACCGCTCGCCACGATCGTCGGCGCCCTGCTCGGTGGCGCGCTGCTCGGCGTGGTGGGCGCGCTGCTGGGCATCCCGATCGCCGCGGCCGTCCTGCTCATCGTGCGGGAGGTGGTCCTGCCCCGGCAGGAACGCACCTGAGGGCGGCCGGGAGCACCCGGGGGGCGGAGGTCACCGGCGCCGCCCCGTACCTCGCGCCGGGTTGTGCGGCGTTGCGAATATTTATCACTTCTTCGACACGAAATCTCATAGGTCACAACAACATGCGATAGAAGATCACATGCACCTATTGTCTCCTCTTGGGGTACACGTGAAGAAGCATCTTCGACTCCTCGCGGCCCAGCTGTTCGCCATGGCCCTCGTCATCACCGTCTTCTCCAGCCCCGCCCACGCCGACACCACGAGCGACGCCCAACTCGCCGCCGAGTGGCAGACCGCATGGGACACCCACAAGTTCTACGACCGCACCCCTCCCCTTCCGGACTCCGGGCGGAGCCGCGCCACCAGCAGCATCTCGATCACGATCAACGCCCCCGCCGCCAAGGTGTTCCCGGCATATTCCAACATCGACAACCACGTCGGCATGCACTCGTTCCTGAAGCGGGTCGTCACCCACAAGGACTGGTTCAAGTACGGTAAGCGCCACATCAACTTCACCGCCGTCGAGGAGATCCCCTACGAGGGCGCGATCGTCACCAGCAACACGCACGCGCAGCAGCGCATCAACGCCGACGACCTCTACTACGAGACGGACACCTGGTCACTGCCCGGCGTCGTGACACACCAGAAGATCGTCTTCACGAAGCTGGCCGGCGGGAAGACCAAGGTCACCGAGTACCTCACCTTCGACGCCGACACCTCACTGATCGACTTCGTCGTCGCCAACGGCGTCGCCTCCCACGAGGTGACCCAGGCGGGCCTGAAGCAGGCGATCGAGAGCGGCTCCATCTGATCCACCCCCTGGCCGGGGCCGCCTGCACGGCGCGCCCCGGCCGTCAAAGCGCGTCTTTCTCCGGCGTTTCCGGCGCTAGCCCGCGGCGCTGCGGCCCTCCATCCCGGCGACGCCGATCGAGCCGGTCGAGCCGCGCAGGCCGAAGGCGTACCGGTACTGCTGCCGGGCCTGTGGGGTGGCGAGCACGTCGCCGATGGTGGCGACGTTCAGCGTGCGCCACACCCCGTCGTTCTCGGCGAAAGAGGTGATCGTCTCGCCGGAGAGCACCAGGGCGAGACGGTCTCCCCCTTCGAGGGTCAGCGGTACCTCGCCGTGGGTCTCCAGGAAACCGCCGTTCACCCGGACGTTGATCCCCGACGCCTTGCGGGTGTGGTTGTACCAGGCGGTCACGTAGTTGTCGCCGTCCTTCACCCACCCCACGAAGACGCTGTCCTCCGGCTGCCCGGTGCCGGCGAACGTACCGGTGGTCAGCACGCTGACCGCCCTGTCCGAGGGGAGTGCGCCGGACCCGCCGATGATGCCGAAGAACGGCTCCGAACCGCTCCCGACGAACCTCCCGGAGCCGACGGAGATCGCCGGCACGGCCTCGTCGCCGCTCGGCCGGTACGCGGCGTACCACTCGGGGGCGTTGTCGGCGAACCGGTCGGCGACATCGACCTTCGGGAACGCCTCAAGGTCGAGCGGCCCCTTCGCCTTTGGAAGGGCACTCACCTCGGAGCTTCCCACCGCCTGCTGTTCGCCGATCCAGGACGGTACGAGAATCACCCCGGCGGTCACGGCCAGTGCCGTGGCCGCGGCGGCCACCACGAGCACCGGCCAGCGCAGGCGCCTTCCCTCCGGCGCGCGGGGGGCGAGCCCGGCCGACGGCGAGGTCGGTCCGGGCTCCGGCCGGTACCGCGCTCCGGCGGGCAGCCCCTGACCGGCGGGCACCGCCGGATCGACGAGCGTCCGCCCCTCCGGATGCGCGTCCGCCCGCGGCGGGCCCGGTAGCGGCGGGCCCGGTCGCGGAACCGGTCGCGTGCCCTGTTGCGGAACCGGTGGCGGACCGCCGGGGGCCGGGCCGCCGACGGTCTCGCCGGTGAGGTCGCGGAGCAGGCGGTCGGCGGCCGGGCGGGCCGCCGGGTCCTTGGCCAGGCAGGCGGCCACCAGCGAACGCAGTGGCTGGGGCACACCCGAGACGTCGGGCTCGCCGTTCAGGACGGCGTGCAGAACAGCCGGGACGCTGCTCGCGGGAAAGGCCGCCCGCCCCGTCGCGGCGAAGATCATCGTGCTGGCCCAGGAGAACATGTCGGAGGCCGGCGTGAGCGATTCGTCGGTGAGCTGCTCCGGTGACATGTAGGCGGGGGTACCGGCCAGATCGGTGCTGCTCGTCATGTGGTCGACTGCTCGGGCGATACCGAAGTCGATCACGACCGGCCCCTCCGGACCGAGGATCACGTTGCTCGGCTTGAAATCCCGGTGCACGATCCCCGCCCGATCAGATGATCTCCGTGTGCGGGGCCAAGGCTATCCTGACTCGCCTTGACCTCAACGGAGAACAATGACGTCCCGCCCATAGTTGGACTACTGCACAACTTTCCCCCTGGTCGGGCAACCACTGTCGCGGAGATCTCGCAGATCACGGGCGGGTCGCGGGCCGGTCGGCGGCGACGGCGCCGCACCCGCCGACCATATTCAACGGGCGATCTTATTGACTTGAAATATTACAAATGGAAAAGTTTCTTTCGAGAGAGCGCTCTCACGCCTCGTCCACCCCCCAACCTCAGAGGACCAGCCGTGAGATTCACCGTGCTGACCAGCGCGGCGGTAGTCGCCGCCGCGCTGGTCTTCCCAGCAGCCCCCGCACAGGCCGCCCCGCCCGGCCCGAACCCGTCCGCCTCCCCCGAGCAGGCACTGCAGCGTGATCTCGGCCTGAACCCCACCCAGGCCCGCATCCGGCAGGCCCACGAGGCCGGCGCATCGGTGGTGGAGCGGAACCTTCGCAAGCGCCTCGCCGACCGGTTCGCCGGCGCCTGGTTCACCCCCGCCGAGGGACGGCTCTCCGTCGGCGTTCTGAACAGCCAGGACGCCGAGCTCGTCCGCAAGGCGGGCGCGCTGCCGGTGGTCGTACCGCGCAGCGAGAAGCAGCTGGACGCCACGAAGGCCACCCTCGACAAGGCCGCAGAGGCCGCCGGCAAGGACATCTACAGCTGGCACGTGGACGTGGCCGCGAACAGCGTGGTGGTGTCGGCCGCCGACAGCGCCGCGGCCCAGAGCTTCGTCAGGAGCAGTGCCGTCGACTCCGGCGCGGTGAGGATCGCCGTCGGCCAGGCTCCCAGGCCGCTCTACGACATCCGCGGCGGCGACCAGTACGTCATCAACGGCAACACGCTCTGCTCGGTCGGCTTCTCGGTCAACAACGGCGGCTTCGTCACCGCCGGGCACTGCGGTGGCACCGGCAGCCCCACCCTCGGCTACAACAACGTCGGCCAGGGCACCTTCGCCGGTTCGTCGTTCCCCGGCAACGACTACGCCTGGGTCCGTACCAACGGCAACTGGACACCCCGCCCGTGGGTCAACAACTACGGCGGCGGCAACGTCTCGGTGGCGGGCTCCCAGGAGGCCGTGGTCGGCGCCTCCATCTGCCGGTCCGGGCGCACCACCGGCTGGCGCTGCGGCGTCATCCAGGCCAAGAACGTGACCGTCAACTACTCGGGATCGCTGGTCTACGGGCTCACCCAGACCACCGCCTGCGCCGAGGGCGGCGACTCGGGCGGCGCCTGGATCACCGGTGACCAGGCCCAGGGCATCACCTCCGGCGGCTCCGGCAACTGCTCGACCGGCGGCAACACCTTCTACCAGCCGGTCAACGAGGTCCTCGGCGCGTACGGCCTGACCCTGACCACCACCGGCGGCAGCGGGAACACCAGCCGGCTCATCGGCTGGCAGGGCAAGTGCATCGACGTGCCCAACAGCAACGGCGCCGACGGCCAGCGCCTGCAGCTGTGGGACTGCAACAACACCAACGCCCAGAACTGGACCTTCCCCGGCGACGGCACCGTCCGCGCCTTCGGCCTCTGCATGGACGTGGCCTGGGGTTCCACCGCCAACGGCGCCGCCATCCAGCTCGCCAACTGCAGCGGCAACCCGGCACAGCAGTTCGTCCTGAGCGGTGCGGGCGACCTGGTCAACCCGCAGGCCAACAAGTGCGTGGACGTAACCGGCTGGGGCGGTGGCGGCACCCCGCTCCAGCTCTGGGAGTGCAACGGCGGCGCCAACCAGAAGTGGCGCCGCGGCTGACCTTCGCCCGATCCCGTCGGGGCGGTGAGCGCTCACCGCC
>NZ_JBFAOJ010000181.1:0-7676 GCF_040675205.1 Streptosporangium sp. NPDC049644
ACGATCCAGGGCAGCTGCTCACCCTTCCTCATACCAGGTACAACAATCGATGACCTGCAAAGATGCCGCTCAGATTATTCTGTTAGGGCTTCTAAGGCTGACCTTTCACTACGAGCTAACCAAACTGCGTCCCCTACTTAGACTCGAGATCACTGACCTGGCGCTGCCCTGCTGCTCGTCTATTGGAGAGACGGTTAACTGTCCGCCGCCAACGCCAGCGCTTGGACCAGTATCTGAGACAGCAAATTCGGCGGATCGGCCTCGGCCTCTATAGCAGCCTGACGGTAGGTATCCTCGTTCTTCCCATCCGCTCCATCGCCATCAGCGATGAGCTGCTTCTTCGCCGTCGCCCACTCAGGCCATTCCTCCTCAAGGTAGGTCTCGAGGTTGTCATGGAAGACGGCGTACCCCTTCCACATGTGTGTCTCTGGGAAGTCCGCCAGCGTCCCGCCCAGATAGGTGAGCAGCTTGCGGTTCTCGCCCTTGTGTGACTCGGTGTCCTTATCGATCTTCTCTTTAGTCGCCCCAGTGTTACGCTCGGCGTGACGTGCGTCGCCGTCGAAGACCGCCATGGTCGGGACGCCCAGTTCGGTGAGGATCGCGTGCGCCAACGGGATCTTGCTCTTGCCGGTGACGTCAACCACTACGATCCCGTGCTTGTTCAGTGGGTCCAGTCGAAGCCCACACCCTTCCAGCACACCCTTGTCGGTAGGCCCCTCCACGAGGATGACTGCCCGGCCGAACAATGCTTCCGGAATCTCCCTTAGACACACTTTCATCAGCTGACGGTAGATCTTGTTTGCCGGAAGGATTCCATCCAGTCGGGTAGCGACCTCACTCTGTGTGGTCGAGTCGACCAATACTGTGGGCGCACCGTCCTGAATCGCGCGGGTCAGTCGACGGATCTCGGTGAAACCTTCCGCCTCCAAGAAATACGGGCTGTGCGTGGCGTAGGCAATCTGCATGCCACGGTCGACGTCACCCGCAAGTGCACGCAGCACAGCCGCGAACACGCGGGCCTGCACGGGGTGCTGGAACAGTTCCGGCTCCTCGATAGCAAGAAAGACCGTCCGGCGGTTCTCGCTGGACTTGCTCTCCGCGAGCAGCCGCAGCGCGGTGATGAGCAGTGCCCGCTGGAATCCATGCCCCTGCTGGTCGAGCCGAGTGCTGGCGGTGCCGTCTTGAACGCTGATCTGGAACTGCGCCTGCGGCAATCGCAGTTCAGGAACGTGCGAGCTGACCCGCACCTTGCGCCCACTGCTCAGCTTCTCCACCTCATCAGTTAGCTGCCCCGAGAGCGTGTCGAGTTGCTCCTCAAAGTGCTGGCGGTGGATTTCCTGACGATCACTGTTGAAGAGCGTCTGGAGATCCAGCAGATCTTTTTCGGCTTGGGTGCGGTCGACGGCCTGGTCGAGAATCCGACCGATAACCGACCCCTTGGAGTCGCGGCCCTCCTCACCTGCCCGCAGGTCGGCGCTGACGAAAACGTAGTCGAACAGCCCCGTCATCTTCGCCTGCCCGGCGAACCCGAAAAAGTGGGTGTCAGCTGCCAGTTCGGTGGCCACCAGTTCGTCGGGGTGCTGGCGCTCCCACTCTGCCATCGCCTCCTCGGCCGCCTGCGAGCTGCGCGCTGTGGGCAGTCCGAGTTCGGGACGTGCCTCCCGCAGTGCTTTGTAACGTGCGTTTCGTTCACTGGCCCGATCAGACCCGCGGACGTCGTCGAACGCCGGATAGCCCATCGCCCGCCCCGACAGCTTGTCGCTGTCGTTCTCCCATCGCCGCCAGAGCCGCACCGTATCCGCGCCGCCGGCGGCATACTTGCCGAGAGCGGCCCGGTCCAGATCGGTGAGATCGCCGAACTCTACCTCGATGCTGATCCGCTTCTCCTGGGCCGCCGCCCACACATCCTCGTCAGTGAGTCCAGCACTGCTGGAGCCATTGAAGAACCAGTCCAGGGCACGCAGTACCGCGGACTTGCCAACCCCGTTTGGGCCGATGAACGTCGTGATGTCGTCGAACCGGATGTCCACATCTCTCAGACATCGGTACCCCTGGATTCTCACCCGTCGAATACGCACACTCACAGCACAGCGGTAACAGCAGCATCAAGCAACCGGAATACGGAAACAAGCGTGACAGGTCTGCCCGCCAAGCACGTCCCCGATGGGATCTTCGGGTTCCTGGCCGTCGATATCGTGGAAGGCGGCGAGGCCATAAGCGGGTACAGCACGACCGCCGCCTAAGTTGAGTGCGAAACGCGCTAAGCACGCCGAGGTCGATCGGCCGACCTTGTGGTCTCTGATCTGGGGCACGAAAGTCATACACAGAGGTCAGGGGCCTAGCGCGTTCAGGAAGGCCCGTTGTGAAACCGTCGGTGCTCCGCTTCGAGAAGCAGTCTTGAGGGTCACGAGTCGCGGATGAACGGGACAGAATAGGCTAAATCGCGGCAAACACACCCGAATTGCCGAAGATGGCCTTTCCGGCAGGAATCATTGCCCCCTCTTCTATCGACCGTTTGGCCGACCTAGAGTTGCAGCGATGCTGTTGTTGGTTAACGAGACCAGGAGGGCGTCGACGTGGCACGCAGCAGGAATGGCCGCTCTGAATGGGAGCGACGCCAAGCAGCGCAACGGCGTGAAGCTGAGAGAAACGCGCGCGAGCAAGCACGCCAAGCTAAAGAGGCGGAGCGGGTCCGCCAGCAGAAATACATCGAAGATCAGCAGAAGCTGGCTGAGAAGAAATCAACTGAAGTCGAGGAACGCATCAGACATCTCGATTCCATCCTCGCTGACGCACTTGACAATAGCCCATTTAGCTTCGACCTGTTGACAGTGACGCCTAGAATGCCGACATTCAATCCTGGATTGCTCGGCACCCCTGAACCGCAACCCGATTGGGCCACCTACGTGCCCGCACCGCCCGGCGTAGTAGGAAAAATTTTCGGT
Source organism: Streptosporangium sp. NPDC049644 (assembly GCF_040675205.1). Taxonomy (NCBI): domain Bacteria; kingdom Bacillati; phylum Actinomycetota; class Actinomycetes; order Streptosporangiales; family Streptosporangiaceae; genus Streptosporangium; species Streptosporangium sp. NPDC049644. The sequence goes on from NZ_JBFAOJ010000181.1 coordinate 2,946, forward strand.
GGGGCAGCTAGATATGAGCGCGAACTTATCGCAGCCAGGAATTCGTATGAATCGGATGTAACTGATCATCAGCAGAGGGAGTCTAAGCGCCTTAGTGCGCTCGCCAATGCGCGAGCCGAACACGACCGCTGGGCTGGAGAACTTCAGGCGAAAGCCAGCGCCGAAAACGCCCAGTTAGATAGGCGACGACAAGGCCTTGAAGTCGGGGATGCCAAGGCAGTTGAGTGGTTCGTCAGCCAAGTGCTAAAAACGGCTCAATACCCGACCGGGTTCCCTCGCCGCAGTCAAGTCGCGTACCGGCCGGAGAACCGCGATGTCGTCGTCGAGTTCGAACTCGCGCCACGTAACGTCGTTCCGGATGTGCGAGGGTACAAGTACATCAAGACCCGGGATGCCATCGCCCCGATCCCCAGGCCTCAAACTGAGATCAAACAGCGTTATGCGCAACTCATAGCCCGGACCGCGCTACGCACATTGCATGAAATCTTCAGTGCAACCCCACCTGCCGTGATCGAAGCAGTCGTCTTCAATGGACGCCTCAGCACTGTCGACCTGGCAACCGGAAAGCAGGTCCGCCCTCATCTATTAAGCGTGGAAGCAGAGCGCTCTGACTTTATTGACCTCGTGCTTTCTAAAGTGGACCCCGCTGCTTGCCTGAAGAGGCTTAATGCGCTGATATCAGCGAATCCATACGATGTCGAAGCCATTGAGCCGTTCATCGCTTTTGACCTCAAGCGCTTCCGCTTCAGCGAAGACATGGACGTTATCTCGGCCCTCGACTCCCGTCGGAACCTTCTAAAACTGACCCCGACAGAATTCGAGCACCTCATAAGAGAGCTGTTCATCGCGATGGGCGCCGAAGCTTGGACGACTATCCCATCGAAAGACGGTGGTATCGATGCCGTCGCCACCAGCAAGAACATGTTCTTCGGTGGAGTCTGCCTCATCCAGGCCAAACGTTGGTCCGGTATCGTCGGCCTGGAGGCCGTGCATGCTTTGACAGGCGTGATGGCTGACCATAACGCGACCACAGGTGTCTTGGTCACACCATCCTGGTTTGGCCGCGCGAGCGAGCAGTTTGCTCAACGAAACCGAATTACTCTGATCAACGGTGCTGAGCTGAAACACTTACTCAAGGAGCATCTCAAGATCGACGTCATCACCGGCGTTACCCCTCCCCGCCGAGTCAGAGGTTCCGACAACACTCAAACCGGGCGGCCTGGCCCGTAGAGCCTTTGTAGTCGCTAATGCTAATTCTGCCTGATCCACCAGCCACCCTTGTGACGGTTCACGAACTGTCGGGGACGCTCGTGTTCGTAAAGCGGATGTACGAACGAGATATGGAACATGTGCGGAATGCTCTTTCCTCTCCCAAGAAGATCCTGTGAGTTTGTAGCAGGCTAACGCACCGCCAGGCAGAGAAGCGGTAACTCACTTCTAATCCGACGGTCCCAGGTTTGAAATCTGTAGGGCATTCTTCAGTAGCCTGGAAGGCTTCCCGATACGGCTGTCACCGTGAGCCACCTCGTCCCTGTCTCCGGTTTCGGGATGCTTCTCACGTGTATGGGTGTATCAATGATTGCTGCCGTTCCTGCGATCACCTCACAATCTTCTTTCAAGGACGGTTCACCTAAATCGTCACTATCTGGCTGCTCATCTTGCGCGCAGCCTCGAAGCAAGCGTTCACCACGTTGCAGTCAATGATCCAATCATCGCCCACAACTGCTACAGCCCCTAGTGGAAGCTTCCAGTAGCTGTTCTTTATCTGAGCGATCAAACCTTCCTTTGCGGCCTGATCATGAACCACGTAGATGGTGACATCACGGTACGGCGTGCGGGAGCAATCAGCCTCACTTGCTCCTGGGTCATCTGATACGTAGCCCAGTTCACACGCATACCCGGCATCCGCCAGGGCCTCGGCTATCGCTTCTACTCGCGAGGCGGGGGCGGAAGTCTGCGTCTTTGAGCCGCTTGCCTCTGCGCCGACCAATTCCAAGACGGCAACGATGGGGACCCCGAGCAAAACGATGAGGGCCAAACCAGCAATCGCCCACATCATCTTTGCCGAAAGCGCGCGAGCATCGCCGGCACGAACCTGCGCCTCTTCCCTTACCGCTCCTGGCGCGGAGGTCAGGCCAAGCGGTGTCGCAGAGTCCCTAACCCACCAGGACCAATACGGTGGAGCAGGTGGCCAGTCAGGACCAGGACCTGCCCACCCCTCTGTTGGCTCCCAGCCGTCTGGGGGCGTCGGCCATCCGGGAGGTGAATTAAAACGCCAGCCAGGTCCTGGGCGCGCAGGAATAGACATGCCATCCGTCCAGTCATCTCGACCTTGCACCATCAGATAGATCATTCCATCGGATTATGGCGGGATTTGAGGCAGGAGGTGAGCAAGTTGAACCTCACGAATTGCTACGTGTCTTCATCCGCGTTTCTCTACTCCTTGATCGTTGAGGGGGCCGATCACGGTGACCCCCGGGCTGCGCAGCGGCAGGGCAGGCCAGCAGCCGTTTCGATGCTGGGGTCACACCTCACCAGGTGGTGAACATGGCTGCGTGCAATATGCGTGTAATGATCATGAGGGAGAGATCGCTGTAGAGGTGTCGCGCCGCAGGTCAGACACTACGCCGAAGCGAGAACGGTCACGTCCTGTAAAACCGTCGGCTCAGCCTACGCAGGTTCAAGTCCTGCACCTGCCACACCAGCAGAAAGAGCCCCCTCACCAGCGGAAACGCGGTGCGGGGGCTTCTTCGTTTCTGATCTACGACTCCTCGCTGTTTCCCGTGAGGTCTGGCACGTCTGTGGCACGCGATCAAGCTCCGGATCATGCGCGAACGCGCACACTTTCCCGCCGGATCTTCCCGTCTGCCCTCGTCCCACTCCGGAGGGGCAAGGTCGTCTTCGCGTGTACGTCAGCCAGTGGGCGTTCCTCGGCCATGGGATGCCAATGGTCGCAGACGGCCTTGATCCGGAGGAGTCGAGATGTTGGGCTCGCCTGGAACGTGGCAGATGGGAAGATCCGGCTTCCACCTCAACCACCTATGGTCTCGGGACTTGCAATTTCGATCACCTCGGAGCCGAAGTGCCCCCGCCGGAGGCAGAATGAAGCAGCAGCGGACAGGGACAGGAAGGCGGATGCGCCATGCCGAGTAAGGAACCTGGAGCCACGCTGGAGGTTCAGTCGGTGCGCCACGGTGAGTGCACCGTGGCGCATGTAAGGGGTGGGCTCACCGGAGAGGCTGCTCCGGCGACTCTCTTCCAAGGCGAGATAACGAGTCTGATCGTGGATGGTCCTCCGCGCTTGGTTCTCGACCTGAGGGGAGTTACCGCCTGGGATGACGATGGAGTCGGGGCCGTCATTGGTGCGGCGAAGCGGGTCATGACGGCTAGCGGGAAGCTGGTTGTTGCGGCGACTCCTGCTGACCTCAGGGAGCGTTTTCGGCGGGGCGGGTTGGATCAGCGGTTGGAGTTTCGCGAGACCGTTGAACAGGCCGTGAATGAGTTCGGCGTTTCCCAGTAGGCGGCGGGGTGCCGGCGGTCGGTGCGGCACTGGGCGCGGCGCGGGGCCGCTACGGCGATGCCCCGCGCGGCGCTCGCGCCGTGACCAGCCCCCAGGCCGCATATGCGGCGCGGAGACGCTGGCGCGGGGCGTACGGCGGCGCGGCGCGCCGCCGTTTGGCTTCACGGTCGAGTGGTGGGTTCGGGGAAGTCGACATAGACGGTCTTCATAGTGGTCGGAGAGCCAGGCGTCAACGATGTTCGTTAGTTTTAGACGACGATTCAGGAACCGCTCGACAGCATCCGTGCCGGCCGATTGGTTCCTGAGAGCATCACGATCCGGATGCTTGTGCCGGACACGAACCGTCCCTGGTCTCTGCCTGTCCTGGTGGACAACCTTGAAGACGAACCGCTCATCCGGAAGCGCATGGAGCGGATCTCATCACGACATGCTCAGGCCATCGTCGATTCCGTGCAGGAACTGCGAGACCTCGGCCTGGTCAAGGTCGCTTTAGCAGAGGTTCGGATCAACGGAGAGCCCCCGCGGTTCAAGCTCTACGTCCTCAACGGCGAAGAGGCATTCTTCGGCTTCTACCCCGTCTTCAAGCACAACGTCACGCTCGGCGGAGAGCCGCAGGCCATCTACGACATGGGTGGCAAGGATGCGGAGCTCTTCCACTTCGCCGTGAGCGACGGCGGGGATTCCACCTCAGGACAGTTCGTCAACCAGTCCCGCATGTGGTTTGACAACATGTGGACCACCGTGGCTAGAGAGATCCCGTGACAACACGGACAGGGCCGCAGGTCGTACAGGACGTGATGCAGAGCGCCCGGTACGTTCTTCTCGACTTCGACGGGCCGATCTGTGATGTCTTCGCAGGATTCCCCGCGCCAGAAGTAGCTGACAGGCTGCGCGTGATGCTCAAGGCTGCTGGTGCGGAGCTGCCCCAGAGCGTGCAGGAGCAGGACGATCCGATGGAGATCTTCCGCTTCAGCGCAGCTCTCGGCAAGAACCTCAACCATGCGACGCTCAACGCACTGACTGATCTGGAGGTCGAAGCAGCAGCGACCGCACGGTTGACGACGGGTGCTGCTGATCTCATTCGGAGATCGAGGGAAGCAAACAAGTCGGTTGCGGTGGTTACTGAGGTTGAACTCGTGACGTCGTGAGTGGCTATGCCGGTGTGAGGGCCAGGCCGGTTCCCGCGAGGCAGCCATCAATGAGGTCGCTGC
>NZ_JBFAOJ010000182.1:0-7428 GCF_040675205.1 Streptosporangium sp. NPDC049644
TTCCGATCTCCTTGGGCGCGGTGATGAGACCCACCCTGTTGTCCACGTCGGCGGCGCGCTCGTCGCCGCCGACGACGAGCGCGCCGGTGTCGGACAGGGCGAGCGCCCGCAGCGAGCCGGGTACCTCGCCGAGGTCTGTGGTCTTGCTCCAGTCCCGGCCGTCGGGGCTGGTGTGGACCGTGTAGCGCTCGAAGCCGGACTCGACGACCGCTGCCACCCCCGCCGAGGAGGAGGCCAGCCGCCTGACGCCGGAACCGTCGGACCCCAGGCCGGTGATGGTTCCGCAGACCTTCCAGTCGGCGCCCTCGGGCGAGCAGTAGACGCGGACCTCGCCCTTGTCGCTGCGCTGCTGGGTCGGTACGAGGACGAACCCCCCGCCTGCCACGGCCAGCGCGCCCGGCTCGGGGATGACGTCGTTGAGCGCGGTGCCGGTCCGCTGCCAGCTCCCGCCTCCGTCGGCCGAGCGCAGGATGACCGAGGTGGACTGCCCCTGGGCCGGGTCCGCCAGTGCGACCACGGCGTTCCCCTTGGCGACGACCGCCTTGATGCCCCGCACCTTGTCCGGCATGCCGATCTCCCGGGTCGCCACCCGTTTCCAGGCGCGCCCGTCGGGCGAGACCCAGGCGACGGCCCCGGTGGTGCCGTCGTCCAGCACGGCCGCGCCGACCGCGACGAAGCCCGAGTCGGTCCTGGCCAGGTCCATGATCTTGTCCCCGCGCGCGAAGGCGTCCAGTTCGGCGGGGTCGACGGCGGTCCAGCTGTAGCCGTCGGAGCTGGTCCACAGGCCGTGCCCCGAGCCGAGGGGGTCGTTGCCCGCCGCCAGCCAGCGGCCGTCACCGCCCGCCACCCGGCCCACCGTGGTCGGCCCCGTCTCGTACCCCACCGGGCCGACCATCCTGCCCAGCTGCCAGGTCGTGCCGTCGTCGGGAGAGACCAGGAACAGCGGCCTGGGTACCGGGCTGGTGGTGTCGCTGCCGACCGCGACCATGACGGAGCCCACCGAGGCCACCGCGTTGAGAACCTGGTTGGAGCCGTTGCCGCCGACACCGGCCCGCGGCACGAAGTTCTCGTCACCCGAACCCGCCTCGTCGCCGACCAGCCGGAGACCGGTGGCGAACGGGCTGCTCACCCACCCCCACAGGGCCAGGCCGCCGCCGACCGCGACGGTGAGGACCATGACCATCAGGAACGGGATCACCAGGCCCCTGCCACGCCTGCGCCTGGTCGGGCTGGACCGGCGTACCGCGGAGGGCGCGGCGGCCGAGCGGTGGTGCCGCCCGCCGTTGGGGCCCCGCCTGCCGGGCGGGCCCTCCGCGACGAGCAGGTCGGGCCTGGCGGGCCTGCCGCCGGGCGGGCGCCCCACCCGGCGTACGGGCTCGAAATCGTCCTCGACGGGCGTGCCGGGCCCCTCGGTCTCGGACGCCGGCTCCGATTCGGAGGTCGGCTCGGGTTCCGGGGTGGGCACGGGTTCCGGCGTCGCCGGAATGCTCGGTCCCATCCTGATCCGGTCCTCGGGCCGGGGAGGCGGGGGCGGCGGGGGCGGCGGGGGCGCTGTCCGCCCGTCCCCGCCGCGCTCGCGGGCCGGCCCCGAGGCGACCAGGCGGTCGGGCCGGTCCGCCCTCCTCCTGCCCCTGCGCTCGGGCGTCGGCCCCGAGGCGACCAGGAGGTCGGGGCGGTCCACCAGGCGCGGGCGCCCTCGCTCCGGTGTGGCGTGGCGGCCCTGCCCCGTCCCCCGCTCCTCCACGGGCTCCTCGGCGAGGTGATCGGTGGCGGGCTGGTCGGCGGCGGGCTGGTCGGCGGCGGGGGAATCCGGCGGAAACGACTGCCCGGCGGGCTGGGGGGTGGGGGCGTAGGGCTGGGCGTACGGACGGCGCCGCTCGCCGCCGAGCCCTTCCGGGCGGGCCCGGGGCGGCTCGCCGTCGTCCGGGGTCGGCGCCGCGAACGGCGGGAGCATCCACGGGGAGGCCATGGAGAGCCCGCGCGTATCGTCGCCGGAGGGGCCTGGCGGGGAGTGCTGGATCGTCGGTGGGGACGCGTGTGGCTCCTGGGACCTGCCTGCACGCATGGCATCGTCGTGAACGCCGCCGTCATCCGCCGGCCACTCTGGCGAGCGCGGGTCGTGGGGGCCCGAGGCCACGCTCAGCACCTCCTCGCAGGAAGCCCGTTTCAGCCCGGGGTCACCACCCCGGACCGTTCCAGTCGTCTCCGTAACGGTAGGCCGCAACCCCTACGGATGCGGCAAATCGCACGCGACCCTACTACTACCCCGTTCTCCGGAAACGATCACCTCCCGCGACCGACCGGCCGGACCTCGGCCGTACACAGTCAAGAGCAACACGTCCCGGCCGCGATGACGAGACCTCTCTAGTCAGATTTATCAATCCGGCACCCGGATTATCATCATTTGTCCATAAAAATCCTGAAACACACCAGCCCGCTGAGACCCATGGAGGAACCCCCGGCTCACCCGCGCCCGCCACCGCGGCGCACCGGCAGGTGGTCGCCGGTGTCAGGCCGTGGGCGGGGTGAAGGCCGTGGTTCGCGCGAGACCGGCGGCCCTGCCCTTCGCCGCCACCACCAGCGCCATCTTTCTGGACGCCTCGTCGATCATCTCGTCGCCGAGCATGACCGCGCCGCGCCTCTCGACCGTCGTGTAGTACTCGTACGCGTCGAGGATCAACTCGGCGTGGTCGTAGTCCCCCTGCGACGGCGAGAACACCTCGTTCGCGGCCTCGATCTGGGTCGGGTGGAGCACCCACTTCCCGTCGAGCCCCAGCGCCGCGGCCCGGCCCGCCACCCGGCGGAAGCCGTCCAGGTCCTTGATCGCCAGGTAGGGGCCGTCGATGGCCTGCAGGCCGTGCGTCCGGGCGGCCATCAGGATGCGCATCAGGATGTAGTGGTAGGCGTCGCCCTCGGTGTAGCCGGGCGGCTGCTCACCGACCACCAGGGTCCGCATGTTGATCGAGGCCATGAAGTCGGCCGGGCCGAAGACGAGCGTCTCCAGGCGCCGGGACGCGCCGCCGATGGCGTCCACGTTCACCAGGCCCTTGGCGCTCTCGATCTGGGCCTCGATGCCGATCCTGCCGACGGTGAGGCCGTTCGCCTTCTCGATCTGGGTGAGCAGCGTGTCGAGCCACATCACCTGGGCGGCGTCCTCCACCTTGGGCAGCATCAGGCAGTCGACGAACTCCCCCGCGCCCTCCACGACCTCGATGACGTCGCGGTAGGTCCACTGGGTGCCGAGGTCGTTGACCCTGACGACCCTCGTCCTGCCCGACCAGTCGCCCTCGCGCAACGCCGCCACGACGTTCTTGCGCGCCCCCTCCTTGGCCAGGGGCGCGACGGAGTCCTCCAGATCGAGGAAGACCTCGTCCGCCGGGAGTCCCTGGGCCTTCTCCAGGAATCGGGGGTTGCTGCCGGGCACCGCGAGACATGAACGCCGAGAACGCATGGGCACACGCTAGCGCCCGCGGGAAAGCAGACCGGCGGCCGGGCGGCGCTATGGCGTCCGCACAAAGACCTCCCGCCGTTCTTGGCGGCGATCTCGCAGGGCTTTTGCCGGAGATCTCAGAAGAATGTGCGGCAAGAACCTGCAAAGGAGACACCCACCATGGCAAACGCCTCCGCTGTGCACAGGCCCGCCGTACTGTCCGACCTCATCCCGGGCTCCCGTGCCCGCGACGTCGCGCTCGTGGTCGGCGGCGCCGCCCTGACGGGCCTGGCCGCGCAGCTCAGCTTCCCGCTGCCCGGCTCACCCGTCCCGGTCACCGGCCAGACCTTCGCGGTCGTGCTGGTCGGCGCGGCCCTCGGCATGAACCGCGCGGCGCTGAGCATGGCGCTCTACCTGCTGGCCGGCCTCGCGGGCGTGCCGTGGTTCGCCGGCGGCACCTCCGGCTTCGGCGGCGCGTCCTTCGGGTACGTCATCGGCTTCGTCGCCGCCGCGGCCGTGGTCGGCAGGCTCGCCGAACGCGGCGGCGACCGCACCGTGCCGCGCACCGTCGGCACGATGATCGTGGGCAACCTGGTCATCTACGCCTTCGGCCTGCCGGTCCTCGTCGCCGTCGCCCAGACCGACCTCGGCACCGGCATCGCGGTGGGCGTGCTGCCCTTCCTGCTCGGCGACGCCCTCAAGATCGCCATCGCGGCCGGGCTGCTCCCGGCCGCCTGGAGGCTCTCCGGGCACTGACCTCACGGCGCGTACGGCCTGTACCGCCCCATAGGGAGGAACAGGCCGTACATTCGTCCTATGGGTGTGATCGAGGAGGGCGCCAAGAAGTCGGGCGTCCTGTGGCTGTCGCTGGACCGGCCCCGGCTGGCCTGGCACACCTGGCACGACGGCGCGATCTACTTGGTCACCGGCGGGGGCGAGCAGCCGCTGCCGGGGCTGGCCGAGGCCGGTGAGGTCCGGGTGACACTGCGCAGCAAGGACAACGGCGGGCGCCTGGTGGCCTTCGACGCCAGCGTGGAGGTGATGGACCAGGCGAAGGCCGCCGACGCGGTGGCCGCGCTCGCCAAGGAGCGGCTCAACGCCCCCGACGGCGCGAGGCTGGTGGCGCGCTGGGCCACCGGTTCCCAGGTGATCCGGCTCATCCCACGGGAGCCGGCTTCCTGACCTCCGGCACGGCCACGGGCGGCACGACCGTGGCCCGCTGGGCCAGGTAGGCGCCGATCAGGACGATCACGCCACCCGCGATCTGGAAGGGTCCGAGCGCCTCGCCCAGCAGGATCCAGGCGACCACCGCCCCGGTGATGACCTCAAGCGAGGCGACGGTGGAGCCGACCGCGGCCGACAGGCGGCGTACCGCCAGCACGCCGAGGATGTAGGCGATGACCGTGGCGACCACGATCAGGCAGGCCAGCGCCGCGGCCACCGGCAGCGAATAGCCGCCCACGGGTGTGGCCGTCCCGCCGAACGCCTCCCAGGGGATGTTCCAGGGCCGGGAGATCGGGACGAGCGCCACCGCGGCGCCGAGCAGCCCCCAGGCGACCAGCCCGAGCGGATCGATCTCGTCGCCGAAGCTGTCGTTGAGCAGGAAGTATCCGGTGCAGCACGCCGCCGCGGCGAAGGCGAGGAGCAGCCCCACCGGGTCGAGGGCGAGACCCGACCAGACCTCCACCACGACGCCGAGGCCGAGCACGGCGACGGCGGCTCCGGCGAAGGCCGCCCGCGGCAGCCGTACCCGCCGGACGAACCGTACCCAGAGCACCACCAGCACCGGTGAGGTGTACTCGATCAGCAGGGTGACGCCGACCGGCAGCCGGGTGATCGCCGCGAAGAAGAGCGCCTGCACGCCGGCGACCGCGATCACCGCGTACGCCGCGAAGAACGGCAGCCGCGAGCGCGGGATGCGCAGGGCCGAGGGCCGGACCACCGCGAGGACGCCGACGAGCAGCAGCCCGGCGCCCGCCATGCGTACCCAGACCGCCTCCAGCGGGGCCAGCCCGGCCGCGCCCACGTATTTGGCCATGGGGCCCGAGAAGGCGAAACAGAGGGACGACGCGAGCGCGATCAGCAGTCCTGCACGTCTCATGAAACACCATTCCCGTAATTACCGTTATGCGGCTTTGATGCTGTCATGTTGGGTTACCGGCCAGCAAATCGAGTCCGGCATGTGAGCCGGGGAGCGTGGCAGCAGCCGGTAGGCCCGAGACGCGGCCTACGCTTCAAATGTGAGGATCTTCATCGCGCGTCTCGCCGGCACCCCGGTCTTCGACCCTGCCGGGGACCAGATCGGCCGGGTCCGTGATGTGGTGGTGGCCATCGCCGGCAGCGCGCCACCGCACGTGCACGGGCTGGTCGTCGAGGTGCAGCCCCGGCGCCGGGTCTTCCTGCCGATCACCCGGATCCGGTCCGCCCAGACGGGTTCGGTGGTCTTCAGCGGCCGGCTCAACATGCGCAGGTTCGAGCAGCGGGCGACCGAGACCCTGGCCGTCGCCGAGTTGCTCGACCTCGGCGTGGAGGTCGACGGCGAGCGGATGACGGTCCTTGACCTGGCCATGGAGCAGACCAGGCGTGCCGAGTGGCTGGTCACCAAGGTGGCGGTGGTCCCGAGCACACCCGGCATCGGGCTGCGGCGGCGCGGCGCGACCAGGATCGTCGACTGGGCCGAGGTCCACGGCTTCGGCGCCGTCCAGAAGGACCAGGGCGCCGCCAACCTGCTGGTCGCCTTCGAGTCGATGCGCGCCGCCGACCTGGCGGGGGCACTGCACGAGTTGCCGGACAAACGGCGGGTGGAGGTGGCGGCGGCCCTTGACGACGTACGGCTCGCCGACGTGCTGGAGGAGCTCCCCGAACGGGACCAGATCAGCATTCTGAGCAGGCTCTCCCCCGAACGGGCCGCGGACGTGCTCGAGGAGATGGGCCCCGACGACGCGGCCGACCTGCTGCAGGAACTTCCCACCGAGCAGGCCGAGGCGCTGATGGCGCTGATGGAGCCCGAGGAGGCCGCGCCGATCAGGCGGCTGCTGATCTACCCGGAGAACACCGCGGGCGGGATGATGACGAGCGAGCCGGTGGTCCTGCCGCCGAACGCGACGGTCGCCGAGGCGCTGGCCAACATCCGCCAGCGTGAGCTCACTCCCGCGGTGGCCGCGCAGGTCTACGTGGCCAGGCCGCCCATCGAGACGCCCACCGGCCGCTTCCTCGGCCTGGCCCACTTCCAGCGGCTGCTGCGCGAGCCGCCGTCGACACTGCTCGGCAGCATCCTGGACACCTCCCTCGACCCGATCAGGCCGGAGTTCACCCTGAACCAGGTGACCTTCTACCTGGCCAACTACAACCTGGTGGCGGTTCCCGTGGTGAACGAGGCCGGGCGCCTGGTCGGGGCCGTCACGGTGGACGACGTGCTCGACCACCTGCTGCCCGAGGACTGGCGCGAGCAGGAGGACAGACATGGCTGACCGCCTCGACCAGCCAAGACAGCCCGGCCTGCGGCTCCGTCCGCACTACGACCCGGAGGCGTTCGGGCGGCTCTCCGAGCGGATCGCCCGTTTCCTCGGCACCGCGAGGTTCCTGGTCTACATGACGGTCTTCGTCACCGTCTGGGGCCTGTGGAACGCCTTCGGCCCCCCGTCCCTGCGATTCGACCCCTACCCGTTCATCTTCCTGACACTGATCCTGTCCCTGCAGGCCTCGTACGCGGCGCCGCTGATCCTGCTCGCCCAGAACCGGCAGGCCGACCGTGACCGGGTCCAGGGCGAGCACGACCGCAGGGCCGCGGAACGGAACCAGGCCGATCTGGAGTACCTCGCCCGGGAGGTCGCCGCGCTGCGCATGGCGGTCGGCGAGGTGGCCACCCGCGACTACATCCGCTCGGAACTGCAGCGCCTCCAGCTTTACCGACCCCGAGCTTCAAGCTGCACTCCAGGCTTCCCCTATCGGATCCAGCTCAGCAACACATGCTTAAAGCCGTACAGGCAAAGGGACCT
>NZ_JBFAOJ010000183.1:0-7421 GCF_040675205.1 Streptosporangium sp. NPDC049644
GGGAGTGTGGGTGTGCGGGTGCGCTTGCGCGTGTGAGTTGGTCGCCGTTATGGCGTGGGGGGTGGGGTGTTTTTTCTTGAACACCCGCTACCGCCCCGTTGCCGGGTACGGAAGCCCTTCTGGGGTTTGCTGGTTTCAGGGCGTTCTGGTGGGCTTATGAGGAATATGTCGTGGAACTTTTTGGGGGCGTGCCCGCTGGGCGGTAGCGTTCGGGCAGGAGGACCGGGCGTCGCCGGCCCGTACGACATCGCAAGGAGCCCCGCCCGTGGTGCAGGAGAAGACGGCCGCCCCGGTGCCGGAGGCGTCCGAGACGGACGACCCGTCAGGTGAGGCGGTCTCGCCTCTCCCCTCCCGTCTGGAACTGCCCGCCCGCGTCGCGGGCGTGGTGGCCGGTGGCCTGCTGATCTTCCTCGCCTTCCCGCCGCTCGGGCTCTGGTTCCTCGCTCCGCTCGGCATGGCCTTGGCGCTCCTGGCGGTGCACGGCACCCGCCCGCGCCGTGGCGCCTGGCTGGGCCTGCTGGCCGGGCTCGCCCTGCTGCTGCCCGGCCTGCGCTGGGTGAGCCCGATCGGTATCGACGCCTGGCTGGGGCTGGTCGCCATGGAGAGCGTCTTCTACGCCGCCTGGGGTGCGGGCGTCGCCCTGGTGGCCAGGCTGCGCCTGTGGCCACTGTGGAGCGCCGCGCTCTGGGTGGCGGCCGAGTGGGCCAGGGGTGAGTTCCCCTTCGGCGGGTTCCCCTGGGCGCGGGTGGCCTTCAGCCAGGGTGAGTCGATCTTCACTCCGTACGCGGCACTCGGCGGAGCGCCGCTGGTGAGCTTCGCGGTGGCCCTGTGCGGTGGCCTGCTCGCGCTGACGGTGTCACGGTCCTTCACGGCTCCGCGCACGTCTCCGGCCCAGGGAGGGGCCAGGGGCCCGCGCTGGGGGCGGGCCGTCGCGTGGCCGCTCGCCGGGGCACTGGCCGTGCCGGCCGGGGCGCTGGCCGCCCCCAGGTACGGCGACGAGGGCGAGAACGTGACCGTCGGTGTCATCCAGGGCAACGTCCCCGGCCGGGGCATGCACCCGCTGGGCGACGAGCCGGCCGTGGTCCTCGGCAACCACACCAGGATGCTGCACCAGATGGCGCGGGACATCAGGGAGGGCAGGACACCCCGCCCCGACCTGGTCGTGCTGCCGGAGAACTCCACGGACATCGATCCGCTGCGCAGCGAGTTCGCCAGGAGCGAGATCGACGCGGCGGTCAAGGACATCGGGGTGCCCGTCCTGGTCGGCGCGGTGGTCGGGATCGGGGAGAAGAACCGGGCGACCCGCAGTCTGGTCTGGGACCCGGTGACCGGGCCCGGCGCCCACTACGACAAGCAGCAGCTGGTCCCCTTCGGGGAGTACACCCCGCTCAAGGAGCTCGTGCTGGCCCTGTTCGAACGAGCCTCCCTGGTCGGCAAGCAGTCGGTGGCGGGCACCCGCGACGGCGACCTCAGGATGGGGCCGGTGACCATCGGCGCGATCAACTGCTACGAGGTGGCCTTCGACGGCATCGTGGGCGACACCGCCAGGACGGGCGCCTCGCCGCTGGTGGTGCAGACCAACAACGCCACCTATGCGCTGACCAACCTGCCGCCGCAGCAACTCGCCATGTCCCAGTTGCGGGCCGTGGAGCACAATCGGGCGGTGATCACTTCCGCAATTACGGGTATATCGGCATATGTGACTCCGAGCGGTTCGATCGCCTGGCGCACCGGGGAACTGGTGCCCGCCATGAACGTCCTGACAGTCCCCGTCAGGACCGCGCAGACCATCGCCACGCGCGTGGGCGCGCTGCCCGAATGGGCCTTGATACTTGTGGGTGCGGGCGCGGTGGCCGTCGCCTGGCGGCGCCGGACGCGCGGCGTGGGGCACTCCGTGATCCGAAAAGACGATCAGCAGGTGGGAGACGCGTGATGGAGCGGATGCTTGGTCGGGTGCTCGTCATCGTCCCGACGTACAACGAGCGGGAGAACCTGCCGATGATCACCCGGCGGCTGCGCGAGGCCGTGCCCGAGGCGCACCTCCTGGTCGTCGACGACGACAGTCCCGACGGCACGGGGGCGGTCGCCGACAAGCTGGTGGCCGACGACGACCACGTCCACGTGCTGCACCGGCCGGGAGGCAAGCAGGGACTGGGCGCGGCCTACATCGCGGGTTTCCGCTGGGGCCTGGGGGAGGGCTTCGGCGTCCTCGTGGAGATGGACGCCGACGGCTCCCACCGGCCAGAGGAACTGCCCAAGCTGCTGGACAGGCTGACCCGCGGGGCCGACCTGGCGATCGGCTCCCGGTGGGTGCCCGGCGGCAAGGTCGTCAACTGGCCGGCCTCGCGGGAGTTCCTGTCGCGCGGCGCCAACGTCTACACCCGGTTCATGCTCGGCCTTCCGGTCCGCGACGCCACCGCGGGGTTCCGCGCCTACCGGGCCGCCACCCTGGAGAAGATCGGCCTGGACGACGTCGAGTCGCAGGGCTACTGCTTCCAGGTGGACCTGACCCTGCGCACGGTCCGCAACGGGCTGCGCGTCACCGAGGTGCCGATCACCTTCGTGGACCGCACCATCGGGACCAGCAAGATGGGGCGCGGCGTGGTGGTCGAAGCCTTCTGGCGGGTCGCCGCCTGGGGTGTCATGGGCCTGCCCGCGCGTCTGCGCCGCCGCCGCGGTCGCTGATCCTCGGGGTACGGCGAGGGTGCGGTCCCAAGGCTCCGCCGAAGACGCGTCCACGCTGAGCGAACGCGGAACGCACGACCGCTCCGCAGCGTTGTCATGTCATACGGCTGTCGCATGAGTTGAGGCAAAGATGCGCTTTCTGCTGGTCCTGACCTTCCTGGTAGTGCCGGTCCTTGAGGTGTTGGTGCTCATCCAGGTCGGTCAGGTCATCGGTGGCTGGACGACGCTGGCCCTCCTGCTCGCCGGGGGCCTGCTCGGTTCCTGGATCGTGCGCCGCGAGGGCCGCCGGGCCTGGCGCAACCTCCAGAGCGCGCTGCAGAGCGGGCGGATGCCGGACCGCGAGCTCGCCGGCGGCGGCCTGACCCTCGTGGGCGGCACGTTGCTGCTCATCCCCGGCTTCCTCTCCGACGTGCTGGGCGTCCTGTGCCTGCTGCCCTTCACCCGGCCGGTGGTCCGCAGGCTCGGCGCCTGGTTCTTCGCCCGCCGGGTCCGCACCATCATGGCCAGGAACGCGGCGGGCGCCGGACTCGGTTCGCCGTTCGGCGACGGCTCGCCCTTCGACGTGCTGCGCGACGCCGGGAGGCCGCCCGGCTCGGGTCCGATCCTGCACGGGGAGGTCATCCGTGACGAGTCGGCCGCCTCCGAAGGGGCGGCCGGTCCCCGGAGCCTCACCGATCGCTGAGCGCGGCCAGGCGGCGCAGGGAGAGCCGGAACAGCGCGGCGTTCAGCGGCCTGACCGCCAGCCAGCCGAGTCGTCCGGCCGCGCCGAACGGCAGGTCGAGATCCTCTTCCCAGACGATCGTGCTGCCGCCGCCCTCGCGGGGCAGCACGCGGAAGACCCCGGTGCCGCGCACCGGCCGCCCCGTGTGCCGGACCCCCACGCTCCTGGGCGGGTCCCACTCGGTGATCTCCATGGTGTCGAGGAACCCGAGGGGCCCCACACCGGTGAAGGCCGCCAGCCTGCTCCCGGTGCTACGGCCGTTCCCGGCGGTGACCCGTGCCCGGGTCAGGACCATCCACTCGTCGTGCCTCGACCAATCGGTCAGCACGGAGAAGACCTGCTCGGGCCGGGCGTGTGCGTCCACCGAGACGCTGATATGGGAACGGGTCACCTCCGGTTCCTTCCCGTCGCCCGGCGGTCGACCCCCTGGGGCGCACCGCGAACATTGGCAAAAAATCCTGTTTTCCCTACCTCTTAAATAGAGCTCAAGTCGTGAGAATGTGATGACCTGGCGGGCGACGCCGGTCCGGGCCGGCGCCATGCGGAAGTTCCGGACGCTCTGTGACCGCGGGAACGGAGAGGAGGTGGGGCTGTCATGACCGCGTTCGCGAAGGGAGCCGGCCTGGTCACGGTCAGGCCCGTTCCCTGGGACGACGGCGCGGCTGTGGCGCTGCGCCAGGCCATGGCCGAGGAGATGGGCGCCCGCTACGCCGACCTGCTCGCCGCCACCCCCGGCCTGCTGCTCCGGGGCATGGACGTCGAGCCCGAGACCGTCGCCTACAGCGGGGTCGCGTACTCGGCGGAGGGGCTTCCCGTCGGGCACGTGGCGCTGCGCAGGCTCGGCGGAGAACTGGAGCTCAAGCGGATGTTCGTGGCCCCCTCGCATCGGGGCGCCCGCGTGGCGCGAGCCCTGCTGGCCGCGGCGGAGGACGCGGCTCGCGCGCTGGGCGCGTCCCGGATCATCCTGCAGACCGGTGACCGCCAGCCGGACGCGATGAGGCTGTACCGGAGGGAGGGATACACCCCTGTCCCGATCTTTCCTCCGTACGAGCGGCTCGCGGGTTCCCACTGCTTCGAGAAACTCCTGTCGTGACCCATGGTCAGAGCCAGGGCTCCCGGCGAACACGAGCCGGCACGCCTTCGCCGGCCCGGCCGATGGGTTCGGCCGGACCGGCTAGGTGCCCGTGGGTACCTGGATGATCAGCTAGGACGCCACGCGCTCCGGGCTGTCGACGTAGATCTCACCGAAGTCGATCGCCGGGGCGAACCCGGCGAAGTTCCGCTGGACTTCGGCCTTCTCCGCCGCGTTCGGGTAGGGGTTGGTGCAGTTCGTGCCCGCGCTCGCGCCGGACATCAGGTCCGTGCACCGGCCGGTGCGCCGGTCGGGCAGGCCCAGGATGTGGCCGATCTCGTGGGTGGCGATACGCAGCGGATTGTGGCCCTCGGCGGTCGCCTGCCGTCCCATCCACACGGTTCCGCGGCCCAGGCTGGTGGGCTGCGCGCGAGGCCAGCCGTTGTCGGCGAGCACCACGAAGTCCGCGGGGCTGCCGGCCACCAGTCGCACGTTCGAGACGCTGGAGTTCCAAATCTGTGCCGCCTGATCCACGGCGGACCGGAACTCCGCGGCTCTGCTCGCGTCGTACCTGAGCACGCGTACGGCCGCCGTACGAGTGTCAGCCGCGTGGACGAGCGTGGCCTGGACGGGGATGGCCACCAGGCAGGCCAGTCCCAGGATGAGGGCGACACCGAAGCGAGTGATTCTAGACATTTCTAGCGGGCCTCCTCGGCCATCGGGGGGTTGCTCGCGGGGAGCAGCTGGTGAGGAGGCGAGGTCAGCCGGTGACGAGCGTCAGCCCGTACACCGAGAGGATCTCGTTGACCGGCTGGTGGTAGGTGGTGCCGCCGACGGTGCAGTTGCCCGAACCGCCGGAGGTGACGCCCTGGGCCTGGCTGCCGGAGATGTAGGAACCGCCGGAGTCGCCCGGCTGGGCGCACACGGTGGTGCGGGTCAGGCCGCTCACCGTGCCCTGCGAGTAGGTCACGCTGGTGTTGTGCTGGCTGATGACGCCGCAGCGCCAGCCGGTGGTCGAGCCGGAGCGGCAGATCGAGGCGCCGACCGAGGCCTGGGTGGAGCCGCGGACGATCACGTTCGCGCCGCCGGAACCGCGCACCCACGGCTGCACGGTGTGGCCGGGAGTGGCGACCCAGGCGTAGTCGTTGCCGGGGAACGACGAACCCTGGAAGGTGCCGGACGGGTTGGTGGTGGTGTTGCCGGCCCGGCCGCAGTGTCCCGCGGTCACGAAGCCGGGGGTGGTTCCCTTGCGGACGGAGAAGCCGATGCTGCATCGGCTGGAGCCGATGTAGTAGGCGAGGCCGCCGATGATGTTGGCGAAGGGCTGGGGCTTCTCGGCGGAGAGCGTCACCCGGACGGCGTTCTTGTCGACGCCCGCGGCGGAGACGAGGGCCTCGCCCGCGGCCTGGTCGCCGGTGAGGACGACGACGCTGTTGGTGGTGACGTCGACGTACCAGAGGGACGCGCCGGCCCTGGCCTCCGCGGAGGCCTGGTCGAGACCGTCCTTGACGGCGTTGAGTTCGGCCAGGGTCCGGCCGACGATCACGGGCTGTGCGCCCTTGGCCCTGATGGCGGCGGCGTCGGCGGCGTCGGTGGTGGCCACGGAGAGCTGGGAGGCGTCGCCGTTGAGCCAGGCACCGGCGTAGTCGGCGCCGAGCTCACCGCTCAGAGCGGACTCCGAGGCGGCCGCGCGCTGCTCGTTGGCCAGTCGCTGCACGGCCTGCTCGGCGGTGAGGCCGAGGTCGCGCTGGAGGGCCTCGAGCATCGCTGCCGGAGGCTGGGGGGCGAGGGGGGCGGGTGCTGCGGAGGCGGGCGCCACGGTGGCGGCCAGGTACAGGGCCACGGTGGTGGCTCCGGCCAGGAGGGTACCTCGACGTAACATGAACACTCCTTGTGAGGGGTGCTGTCAAGGTATTTGCGGGACGCCCGTTAAGGGATCTCCCAAAAAATCCCTATCGCGATGTTATGGAGTCCTGATCACCGATGGGGGGATCACCGGGGTCCCCCGGCTCGTCCGGCTGCGCAGGACTCTGGAAGACCGATCACCTTGCCCTCGGCGCACAGAGTGCGATCTCTGAAAGAGATCGGACGGAGCGGCGTCGAACGACCGGTCGCAGGAGGACGCGTCCCATGGCCGAAGAAGTCGTCGTCGACGATGGGAGCGGAGGGCCGGCGCCGTTGCCACGCCGTAGTGACGCGTCCCGGTGTCCGCACGCCGAGCACGACGAGCGCCGCTGCGTCCTGCCCTCCGGACACGATCTGGAGCACATCTACCCGCACCAGCAGGCCGTCGCCCTGTGCGGGGGTGACTGACAGGCCGTCCACGGATGCGGATCCCGTGGAAAGAAGCGGGTCGATCCCCTTCGCGGGGGTAGAGGTTCTTCTGAAGGCGTCGGATGAGCCGTTAGTGTTCGGCGTCCGGCGCGGGCCGGGGGTCTCGAGGAGTTGCCGTGGACGGATCCACGCCATCCACGCCGCAGGTGGGCTGCAACGACGTGGGGCCTCACCAGGGACGGGCGAGAATGCTCGCGGGACTTGTCGAGGCCAGCCATCTGAGCACGGTGGAGCGGCTGCCGTCCCTCGTCGAGGAGCACGCCGCGTATGTCGGTCTGTACGACGTGCTGATCTATCTGGCCGACCTGCAACAGGATGTGCTGCGCCCGCTGACCGGCCGGGGCGAGAGCGCCGAGCGGGAGCCGGCCGAACTGCGGATCGACGGAACGCTGGCGGGACGTGCCTTCCAGGAGGTGCGCGTGCTGCCCGGCGTCGGTGCCGCGGGCAAGGGGGGACGATGGTGGGTGCCGTTGCTGGACGGCACGGAACGCCTCGGG
Source organism: Streptosporangium sp. NPDC049644 (assembly GCF_040675205.1). NCBI lineage: Bacteria > Bacillati > Actinomycetota > Actinomycetes > Streptosporangiales > Streptosporangiaceae > Streptosporangium > Streptosporangium sp. NPDC049644. The sequence continues at coordinate 7,310 of NZ_JBFAOJ010000183.1, forward strand.
GTGCTGCGCGTCGGGGGGCGGGCGGGGGCCGGCGGGGGCCCGGCGGGGGGGGGCGGGGGGCGAAGCGGGGACGCCGGGCCCGGGGCGCACGGAGTGGCGCGGCCCGGCGCCC
>NZ_JBFAOJ010000184.1:0-2282 GCF_040675205.1 Streptosporangium sp. NPDC049644
CGAAGACCCGAACTCGCCGGTCGCCACCTTGGCCTTAGCGGGAAGCGAGGCCGTCGGGTGACCCGCCTCGAAGCGTTCCTTGTGGCGCTCGCCTCGGTGATCCTGCCCGCCCCCAAGGGGCGCCACCACCAGCTCGCCAAGGCGCCCGTGCCGGCGTCTGTCTCGGACGACACCGCACCCTTCCCCGCCCTTACCCGTAACCCGTACCCGCAGGAGCAAAACCAGTGAGCTACACACACTTCAGCGCCGACTGCGCCGATCACCACGACCTCGTGCGCGACTTCGGCGGACCCCGCCCCAGGATCGTTGTCCTGTGTGGCTCCACGCGCTTCTCTGGCGCGTTTCAGGAGGCCAACCTTCGGGAGACCTTGGCCGGGCGGATCGTGCTGTCGATCGGCTGCGACATGCGGTCGGACACCGAGATCTTCGGCGACAAGTCCGAGGATGAGCTGGCCGAGGTCAAGACGCGGCTCGACGAGTTGCACAAGCGGAAGATCGATCTAGCCGACGAAGTTCTCGTTCTCAACTTGGACGGGTACATCGGCTCGTCCACGCGTTCCGAGGTCGAGTACGCAGAGAAGCTCGACAAGCCCATCCGCTACCTGGAGCCTGCCCGCGTTGCCGCTGAGCAGACTCCTGGCGGTGCCGCATGAGCGCCGCTCTTACCCCGCCTACCCCAGAGAACGTCGCCGCCTTCCTGGCGTACACCGCGAACGAGTGCGGCGACGACGGGGGCAACCTGTGGTTTCCGATCGTCGAGGCGGACGAAGACGCCCTCAAGATCGCCATCCAGCCTGGTGACGAGAACGGCACAGCGCTGGACGAGGTCGTCCACTTCCGGGCGGTCGTCGTCGAAGGCGACGAGACGCCGATCGTCCTGCCGCAGCCCGCAGAGCTGGGACTCACCTGGGAGGTCGGCGGAGACCTGCTCGCCCTCACCGGCGACGGCATCTGCCTGTACCCGTGCGGGGTCGACGAGTGGCTGATGAGTCCGGCCGAGGCGCGAGAACTCGCCGCTCACCTCGCCGCGATGGCCGACGCCCACGACGCCGCCCAGAGCAACACCGGAGAGGCAGAGAGCCGTGGCTGACCTCACCGTCTACCGCACCCGCCAGCCCGAGACCGTCGCCCTCGCCGCCAGCTACACCGAGGCGTACAAGGCGTGGCAGGCCCGCGTCGCCGAAACCTTGACCGACCTTGGCTTCCCCGAGCGGGAGCCGGTGGTCGCCGGGGCGCTGCTCAGGTACGGCGTCGCCGGTATCAAGCATCAGGACGGCGAGATGATCCCGCCCGGCTGGCGCGTCACCTGGATGTACGACCAGGACCTCCTTGTGCCCGACCGGCGGACCAAGGCGGGCAAGGCCGCCGGGGCTCGGTTGGAGCAGCTGGAGATGCCCACGGACCCTCGTCGGTTGCTGCCCGGTATGCCTGCGGAGGTCCGCATCGACGGTCACCGGTACAACCCCGGCATGGCGTGTAGGGAGAACGACTCCGCCCTGTACGTGACGTGGAAGCACGCCCCGCCCGCTGACTGGGTGGACACCGTGATCTGGGATCGGGTTCCGCTGAGCGAGTACTACGCGGTCGTCGAGGCCGAGGACGCTGCCCAGGACGGCGGTGAGCACCGTGGCTGAGACCCCTGGCCTTGATGCCCTCGCCGCCGGGCTCCGCAGTGAGCTCGGCCCCCCGGTTGAGGAGCTCAACGCCCTCAACCTTGCTCCGGAGCGGATGACGGTCAAGGAACTCCTGTGGACGGCGACGTTCTTGCAGGGCGAGGTGAAACGGCTCCGCGCCGCTTTGGAGAACCTCATCCCCGCCGCCCACGACCTCGACTCCACCAAGTGCCGGGAACGGGCTGCCCGCCAGGAGAAGCTCAGCCCCCGCCAGCAGAGCGTCGGCGAGTGGGACGACGAGTGCCCGGCGTGTGAGGCGCTGATCCTGTTGAAGCCGGGGGTGCGTCGTGGTTGAGCCCATGCCCGCGTCCGAACTGGACGCCATCCGAGCCCGCCGGAACGCCGCTACCGAAGGCCCGTGGTGGTTCGACGAGTCCGAGGACTGCTGGCGCCTGCATGGCGTGGGACACCGCTTCCCGCCGCAAGTCGACGGCAAGATTCCCGGGCAGATCGTCAACAAGCAGATCCTCAAGGCTCCCAAGCAAGGCACCCCGTACGCGGAGTACTGGCCCGATGCGGGAGACGCCCCGTTCATCGTGAACGCGTGGAAGGACATGGGCGCCCTCCTCGCCGAGGTGAAGCGGCTGAACGGCGTCGTCGAGAAAGAGG
>NZ_JBFAOJ010000184.1:2378-5195 GCF_040675205.1 Streptosporangium sp. NPDC049644
GAACGCGACTCTGATCAGGTCCTGAAGGAGCGGGACGACTACCACGACCTGCTCGACCGGTTCGCCTACTCCGTCGCACCGGTTGAGGTGATCGGGGAGCACTCCTCTGCGAACGACCCGTGGGCCAACGCGCTGGAGATCGTGACGCCCGCCGCCGAGGTCGACCGGATCACATCGGCGTGCATGGCGGCAGAACTGGAACGAGACGTTCGCCTGACAGCCGGGGACGTCGAGCGGTTCCTGAAGCGGGAGCGCGACGAGCACGGCAAGGAGAGCTACTGGTGGCGGTCCTTGGACGAGGCGCTCGACGCCTTCCGCCTGCACATGGTGACCGGCACTCCCTTGACGGAGCCGAGGCCGCACGGAGGCCCTGAGCCGCTCGGTGCCGGCCCGGAGCCGCTGACCGAAGCCGAAGAGCTGCGCGCCGAGGTAGAGCGCCTCACCGCCGAACTGGCCGAGTCCCGCCGAGGCGAGCACTGCGCCCTCACCGACTACGCCCTCGCCCGAGCACGAGCAGACAAGGCCGAGACCGAGCGGGACAAGCTCAGAGTCGAGCTGGACACCGCCAAGGCCGTCATGAGCAGGGCTCTGGGCGAGGTCGAGCACGAGGAAGTGGTCTACCTCCTGCACCGGTACCTGGACGTCTATCCCGCCACCACACCCGTCTTCCCCGCCACCACAAGGGAGGGGGAGTGAAGCTCCGCCCCTTCGTGGTCGGTTTGGTCGCCGGGATCACAGCAGCCGCCGGCGTGCTGGCGCCGCTCCTGATGCAACCCTCCGGTTTGGGCTTCTCGCCGTTCCTGTACGTCGCAGCCGCGAGCCTCGCGCTCGCGGCTGCGGCCGGCGCCGGGCATCTCGTCCAGCAGCACCGCCAGAGGCAAGCCCGGGAGATCCTCGCCGCGGCCCGCCGCCGTGAGCAACTCGCCTCCGATGGGGCCGCCGCCCTCGGCTTGGAGCAGCGGCACCGGCTCCTTCTGACTGACGCCTACAGCGCGGAGGAGAAGCCATGGGAACTCTGATGCTCGCGTTCGTCGGCTTGGCCGCTGCTGCTCTTGTCGCCACCGGGATGGTCCTCCGCAGCGTGGGTGAGCTCCCTGACCTGCACGACGTGTTCGACGACGACCTCGTGGAGCCCACCATCACCTGCACACCCTCGAAGGAGGAAGACCATGGGTAGGCCGCGAGGTGGCCCCAGCATGGAGGAAAGACTCCGCGTCTACCGGCAACTGCGCCAGCGAAAAGACCTGACCCAGCAGGGCATCGCCATGCGGATGGGCGTTTCCCGCCGCGCGGTGCAGCAGTACGCCAGACAGGTCCGGCAGGAAGACGGCATCACCCTCCAGCGGGGTGTCCGCACTGAACCGCGGGCCAAGAAGACGCCGGAGGAGAAGGCTCCCCGTTCTACTGAACTTCGGCCGCTGCTGCTGGATCACCTGCGCCGGTTTCCCCAGATGGAGTTGTCGTCGTGGGAGCTTGCCCGCATCGTAGACCCCGCCCCCAGAGGGTTTCGCGGGTATCCGGCGCACACCGTTGAGCGGGCACTCGACCAGCTAATCGCGGAGCATCTGGTGGAGCTGGTCGTCGGGGTGCGTGACCCTGACTGCGATCGCCGCCCAGTCCGCCGGTACCGGCTCGCCCGAAAGCAGGCGGAGGTAGCGGCTGAGGCCATCACAGGCGAGGACCTGGAGCGTGCCGCGTGAGCGGCCCCTACTGCTGCTCCCTCGCCGAGTGGGAGGGAAACGCCGCCCAGCATGCCCGCACATGCCCTGAGAGCCCCGCTGAGGAGACCGCGGATGCCTGACGCCCTGTTTGACCTCGCCGACGCCGCGGCAACCCGCGAGCCCGCTGACCCGAAGGGCATGCGCGAGCTGCTGTTCGCCGGGCTCGTCGCGCAGCTTGCCGCGGCGGTCGATGACGAGATGCCCGACTACATCGACGGTGAGTACCGGCTCGACCCCGACGGCATACCCCGCTCCGGTTCCCCTTACTGGCAGGCGTACCAGCACGCCTGTGGGTTACGCGCAGCCCTGTCCATGGTCCGCGCCAAGATCGCCACTCACGAGGAGTACCTGCGCGCCGATAGAGAGTGCATTCGTGCTTCGTGGTCGGAGACGGAGATGGCGTGCGCCCGCCACCGGGACGTGTGCCCGCGTTGTGCGGAGGTCAGCCAAGCCGCATGGGTCGCAGGGCGGTCTGAGGCCCGCGCCAGGCGGCTGGTGGACGTGTACGTGGGCGGGATCAGCAATCTCATGCTGGCGGTCGGCAGGGCCATGGAGGTTGGCGAGGACATCTCGATGGCGAGCGTAGAACGGGCGCTGCACCGGATCTTGGATGCGGCCAAGCGTGAGCAGGACCGCAAGGAGGCCGCGGATGCCTGAGACCGTCCTGGCTCTCCCCGAGGACGCTGTGTGCGTCGCTGAGCTGGTTGCTAAGGCGTACGCCGCTCATGAGGCCCACACCCGGCGCCGGTTCGCTGAGGATGCGGCGAGAACGCTGCTGGCGATGCGGCCTGCGGTGCATGACGAGGCCACCAACGCTGTCGCTGCGGCGTTCGAAGCCTCCGCCCGGGTGGTGTCGATGCTCGCCGGGCTGCCCGCCGGACCATCCCGGACGGAAGCGGACGCTCCCGGATGCCCTCACGGAGGTAAGCCGTGACCAGCTGGAACATCTCCTCTCTCACCCTGCAGATCGGCACGTGCGGCACGTGCGGCAAGAAGTCCTACGAGACCCGTAGCGCCGCGAAACGAGCCGGCCGGGCGTTGCACCCTGATGCGTGCATGCGCGCCTACCAGTGCGGTGTCTTCTGGCATCTCACCT